>NZ_JBEZZB010000036.1:0-71393 GCF_040638955.1 Actinoplanes sp. NPDC024001 | reverse complement strand
ACCGCCTCGTCCGGGCCGAGCGCCGCGGCGGCCAGATGCCAGGCCCGCCGGTCGGCGTCGCCGTCGAGGGCCGCGGCCAGGGCGTGCCGCGCGTCCCGGCGCTGCCAGAACGTGGCGCCCCGGTAGACGGCCGTGCGGACCAGCGGATGACCGAACACCAGCGCCTGCCCGTCCACCCGGATCAGGCCGGCCTTCTCCGCCGCGTCCAGCGCGCCGGCCCGCACGCCGAGCGCCTCCGCCGCCCGCAGGATGACGCCCAGCTCACCGCTGTCCTCGGCGGCCGCCACCAGCAGCAGCGTCTGGGTGGGCTGGTCCTGGCGGCGCACCCGGTCCAGGAACACCTGCTCGACCTCGGCGCCGACCGGCAACCGGTCCGGCAGCGGTTCCCGCCCGGTGAGCTGGTCCGCCGACAGTGAACCGGGCAGCTCCAGCAGGCCGAGCGGGTTGCCGGCGGTGCTGGCCACCAGCCGGTCGCGGACCTCGGCCGGCAGGTCCGTGCCGGCCTGCTCGGCGAGCAGCGCGCCGGCCGCCTGCGCGTCGAGGCCGGTCAGCGGCAGCTCGGGCAGGCCCTCGGCCCGCTCGTCCGAGCGTGTGGCGAAGAGCAGCACCACACCCTCCGCGTCCAGCCGGCGGGCGGTGAAACCCAGCGCCCCGGCCGAGGCGCCGTCCAGCCAGTGCGCGTCGTCGACCAGGCACAGCAGGGGCTGCTGCTCGGCGGCCTCGGCCAGCACGCTCAGCACACCCAGCGAGATCAGGAACCGGTCCTCGCCGCCGGCCGGGCCGATGCCGAACGCGCCGCGCAGGGCGGCGGCCGGGCGCGCGGGAATGGCGTCGATCAGGTCGGCGACCGGGCGCAGCAGCTGGTGCACCGCGGCGAACGGGAACTCCGACTCCGACTCGATGCCGGTGCCCCGCAGGATCCGCATGCCGGTGGCGTGCTCCGCCGCGTACGCCAGCAGGGCGGACTTGCCGATGCCGGCCTCGCCGCGCACCACCAGGACCCCGCTGCGCCGGTCGCGGGCCGCGGCCAGCAGCTCATCGACGATCGCGCATTCCCGCTGCCTGCCGTGCAGCATGGCCCGATCGTAACCGGTGACTTCGCTGATTCGAGCGGGCCGGCGCGGCCCGCAGGCTGACGGACATGAATACCGCAGATGTCATCGTGGTGGGCGCCGGCCCGACCGGCCTCACCCTCGCCTGTGAACTCGCGCTCGCCGGTGTCGGCGTCCGCGTCCTGGAACGACGGGCCGAGGAACCCAACCTCACCCGGGCGTTCGCCCTGCACGCCCGCAGCCTGGAACTGCTCGACGCCCGCGGGCTCGCCGACGAGGTGCTGCTGCACGGCGTACCGGTGCGCAGCGTCGCCCCGGTCCCCGGCGCCTCGCTCGACCTGGACATCCTGGACACCCGCTTCCCGATGATCTTCATCGCGCCGCAGAGCGGCACCGAGAAGGTGCTGCAGGCCCGCGCCGAACGTCTCGGCGTGCCGATCGTGCGCGGCGCGGCGGTCACCGCCCTGCGCCAGGACGACACCGGCGTCACCCTCCAGGTCGGCGACCGCACCGAGCGGGCCGGCTACGTGGTCGGCTGCGACGGCGCGCACAGCACCATCCGCCGGCTGCTCGGCATCGAGTTCGCCGGCAAGCAGTACCAGACGCACATCATGCTGGCCGACGTACGCCTCGGCGAGCCGCCCGCGGAGGCGATGTTCGCCCGCACCAGCACCGACGGGGCGGTGATCGCCGTACCGTTCGGCGACGGCTGGTTCCGGGTGATCGCCTGGGACCGCACCCGCGACCGGGCGCCGCTGTCCGAGCCGGTCACCCACGCCGAGATGCGCGATGCCTTCCGCCGGATCGCCGGCAGCGACCTCGGCATGGGCGCCCCGCGCTGGTCGACGCGCTTCCTCAGCGAACGCCGGCAGGCCGCCCGCTACCGCGACGGCCGGGTCTTCCTGGCCGGCGACGCCGCACACGTGCACTCCCCGCTGGGCGGGCAGGGCATGAACACCGGCATCCAGGACGCGATGAACCTGGGCTGGAAACTGGCCGCCGCTGTGCACGGCACCGCCGCGCCGTGGTTGCTCGACAGTTACGAGGGCGAGCGGCACCCGGTCGGTGAGCAGGTGCTGAAGCTGACCGACACGTTCAACCGGCTGGTGCTCGGGCGCTCCAAGGTGCGCAACGCGCTGCAGGCGGTGGCGATCCGCTCGATCCTGCATTTCCGGCGCAGCCGCCTGCTGATGGCGGGCCGGATGAGCGGCATCGGCATCGCCTATCCGAAGCGCTCCGGCGGCGATCACGACCTGACCGGCCGGCGGATGCCGGATGTGGACTGCGGCGGCGCGCGCCTCTACGAGCAGTTGCGTGACGGGCGGTTCGCGCTGGTCACCCGCTCTCCGGTGGAGGTCGGCGGCGCGGTGCACCACGTGCACTGCCCGACGTTGCCGGGCGCGGCGATGGTCCTGGTCCGGCCGGACGGTTACATCGCGTGGGCGAGCGACGAGATGCTGCCGGTCGCGCAGGTCACGGCCGCGATCACACCCTGGTGCGGTCCTCCGGTCCGCGTCGCGTAGGCATTGCGGCCAGCCGGTTCCTCCGGCTGCTCCTGAGAGTCGCCCCGGCCGGCCCGACACGACACTGACCGCCAGCCGGTTCGCCCGGCTGCGGCCGAGAGCTGCCCCAGACAGCCCGACACGACACTCAGCGCCAGCCGGTTCACCCGGCTGCGGCCGAGAGCTGCCCCAGGCAACCCGACACGACACTCAGCGCCAGCCGGTCCGCTCGGCTGCGGCCGAGAGCTGCCCCAGACAGCCCGAGACAACACTGGACGCCAGCCGGTTCACCCGGCTACGGCCGAGAGCTGCCCCAGGCGCCCGAGACAACACTGAGCGCCAGCCGGTCCGCTCGGCTACGGCCGAGAGCTGCCCCAGGCGCCCGAGACAACACTGAGCGCCAGCCGGTCCGCTCGGCTGCGGCCGAGAGCTGCCCCAGACAGCCCGAGACAACACTCAGCGCCAGCTGGTTCGCTCGGCTGCGGCTGAGAGCTGCCTCGGGCGGCCTGGGAGGACGCTGGCGGTCAGCCGAGTGAACGACGACCACACGTGCCGGGCGGTCGGGGAGCGGAGCGGGGCTGTGGGCGCTTTCGGCACGCCGCGACGTGAGTTCGGGCGCCGGCGGCGGGCGGGATGTGGGAGTGACCGGGGTGACCGTCGCATCAGCCCGGCGGTCGCGGGTCGGCCGGGAGGGGCTGCGGCATCGCGCGGGCAGCACAGAGCCCCGTAGTTGCTTCTGTCCAGCCCGGGCTACGCGTACCGGGAATGGTGGGTGAGCGAACCGCCTGGCTGGACCGGCGTCACGGCGCGCTCAGCGCGCCGGCGATGTGGGCGATGCCGAACTCGTAGGCGTCCTCGACGTCGCCGCCGAGCTGGAACGCGCCGGCGAGTTCCATGCTGATGAAGCCGTAGGCCCAGGCCGTGACGGTGCGTGCGGCCTGCAGCGCGTGCTGCTCGCCGGCTAGCAGGGTGGTGGCCCGCAGGACCGGAGCCGCGGTCGCGGCGAGGGCGTCGAGGCTCGCGCCGGCGGCCTTCGGGGCGAAGATCAGCTGGCAGCCGAGTGGGTGGGCGTGGGCGAAGGCGCGGAAGGCGCGCGCCAGTTCGGCGAGGTCGCGGCGCGGGTCGCCGCCGGTGGCGGTGGCGTTGAGCTGGGCGCCGAGGTCGCGGACGGTGGCTTCGACGACGAGGCGGAGCAGGTCGTCGCGGCTGCGGACCCGCTTGTAGAGCGAGGGGGCGCGCACGCCGACGCGGTCGGCGACGGCCTGCATGGTGAGGCCGGCGACGCCCGCCGACTCCAGGATGTCGCGTCCGGCTTGGACGATCTCGTCGAGCGAGGTCCGTTCGGGCGTCGGCATGGCGGCTCCTCCGAGGCAGCGATGGCTATTGACCGTAGCCATCATAGCTATGTACCTTAGCCATCATGAAGCTGGGACCGCATCTGCACCGCATCGGGAACGACCTCGTGGCCGCCTACCTCGTCGACACCGAGGAGGGGGTCACCGTCATCGACGCCGGCCTCGCCGGGCAGTGGCGGGAGCTGACGGCCGAGCTGGCGAGCATGGGCCGGTCGGTGAGCGACATCCGCGGCGTGGTCCTCACCCACGGCGACACCGATCATCTCGGCTTCGCCGAGCGGCTGCGCCGCGATCACGGCGTGCCGGTCTACGTGCACGAGGCCGACGCGGCCCGCGCACGGGGCGAGGTCAAGACCAAACCCGCCTGGGGCCCGGTCAAGCTGGGCGCGATCGCCGGCTTTCTGTGGTACGCGGCGCGCAAGGGCGGCCTGCGCACCACCTATCTCAGCGAGGTGATCGTGGTGCGCGACGGTCAGGTGCTCGACCTGCCGGGCGCGCCGCGGGTCATCGGGCTGCCCGGCCACTCCCCGGGCAGCATCGCGATCCACGTGCCGGTGGCCGACGCGGTCTTCGTCGGTGACGGGCTCACCACCCGGCACGTGCTGACCGGGCGGCACGGCCCGCAGCCGGCGCCGTTCACCGACGACCCGGAGCAGGCCCTGGCCTCGCTGAGCCGGCTGGAGGGCATCGACGCGACCTGGCTGCTGCCCGGCCACGGCACCCCGTGGAACGGTGGGATCGCCGAAGCGGTCCACACCATCCGGTTCCGTGCGGACGCGGCCGGGTAAGCCCCGGAGGGTGCGGGGGAACAGGGAGAGCTTTCTCGGCGGTATGCGGGTCGGCGCGGGTCTGGCCGCCGCGGGCTTCGTGCTCGCCATCACGTTCGGCGCGACCGCCCGCGAGCAGGGCTGGAGTGCCGTCGCCGCCATCGTGGCGTCGATTGTGATCTTCTCCGGGTCGGCGCAGTTCGCGCTGCTGACCGGGCTGGCCGGCGGCCTGCTGCCGGCGATCGCGGCCGCACTGCTGATCAACGCGCGGTTCCTGCCGATGGGCCTGGCGGTGGGGCCGAGCCTGACCGGCGGGCGGTTCCGGCGGGCGTTGCAGGGTCAGGCGGTGGTGGACGGCTCGTGGGTGGCCGCGCACCTGGGTGGTGGCCGGTTCGACCGGTGGCGGCTGCTCGGCGCGACCATCGTGCAGTGGCCGGCCTGGGTGGCCGGTACGGTCGTCGGCGTGCTCGGGGCGCCGTCCGCGCACCTGGTGGAGAGCCTCGGGCTGGACGTCGTGTTCCCGGCGTTCTTCCTCGCCCTGCTGGTGGACGAGTTGCGGGCCTCACGGCTCGCGCTGGTCGCGGCGGGCCTCGGCGGGGCGGTCGCCGCGGCGCTGCTGTGGTGGGTGCCGGCCGGGGTGGCGCTGGTCGGCGCGACGGTGGGCGCGTTCGTGGGTCTGCGCAGCCGCACCGGGCAGCCGCAGGAGGCCCGCGCGTGACACTGTGGATCGCCATCGCCGCCGTGGCCGCGGGGAGCTTCCTGGTGAAGGCCGCCGGCCCCGCGCTGCTGGGTGAGCGGGAACTGCCACCGTGGAGCGTCGGCGTGATCGCGCTGCTGGCGCCGGCGTTGCTCGCCGCGCTCGTGGTGGCCGAGGTCCTCGGCCGGCGCTGGGCGGAGGTGGACTGGACGGTGCCGGTCGCCCTGGCCGCCGTCGTGGTGGCACGGCTGCTGCGGGTTCCGCTGCTGCTCGCCGTACTGATCGGTGTGGTGACCGCGGCGGCGCTGCGGGCGCTGACCGGCTGAATCGCTGCCGCTCGCCGTGCTGACCGGTGCGACCGCGGCCGCGCTGACCGGCTGAATCGCTGCCGCTCGCCGGGCTGACCGGCTGAGCCGCTGCCCGCTCACCGTGCTGATCGGCGTGACCGCGGCGGCGCTGACCGGCTGGGCTCAGACCCGCACCGGCGCCCGCTTGGCGTCGTAGGCGAGGGCCAGCCCGGTGGCGACCGCACCCGCGCCCTCCCAGAGCGCGACACCGAGGAACGACGCCGGCGCCACCTCGAAGATCACCAGGCTGCTGAACACGGTCAGGGTGAGCAGCCGGAACGGCACCGTGAACCGGAAGAACGGCCGCCACTCGGTGGCCGCGGCGACCAGGTAGTAGACGCCCATGTTGAGCGAGGCCATCGAGGACGCGGCCAGGAAGACCCGGGTGTAGTCGCCGTCGGCGCGGGACTCGAGCACCTCGAATCCCATGCTGCCCAGCACGACGTCCGGCGCGATCAGCCCGACGGCGCCGAACAGCGCGGCCATCGCCCCGAAGATCGCGATCGTCCAGCCCGCGGCGGTCCGCGGGAGCCAACGGCGCATGCTCATGCCCTCCCCAAGATCGCAATCAATGTAGGGCATCGGCAAGGAACGTGTAGGCACGCTCCCGCATCTCCGCGGTGAAGACGTGCCCGCCCTCGTAAAGGGCCAGGTCAACGGGGACTTTGCCGCGGACGGCCGCGTAGAGCTCCTCGGCGCCGCGGCTCCACTTGTCCCCAGTGGTCGCCGAGATCAGCAGGGCGGTGTCGCCGAAGGCGCCGATCACGTCCTCGAGGTCGTACTCCGCGGCGAAACCGGGCACCACGAACTCGGCCTGCACACCGGTGTCGTGGGTGTAGGACAGGCGGAACGGGATGCACCCGCAGTTCGACACCGACGCCCGGATGCGGTGGTCGAACGCGGGCGCCCACAGGGCGGTCCGGCCGCCGTAGGAGTGCCCGATGAACCCGATCCGCCCGGCGTCCACCTCGGGCCGCGACGTCAGGTAGTCGAGCGCCACCGACACCTCGTGCAGGCAGGCCGCCAGCAGGGTGCGTCCCTGCACCAGCCGGGTGGACAGCTCGAACCAGGTCACGTTGGACGCCCCGTCAGGGCTCCAGTTGCGTTCCTCGAAACCGATCGCGTCCGGCGCGATCGTGACGAAGCCGCGCTCCGCCAGCTCCCGCGCGTAGGCCTGGTCCGGGTCGCCGGCCAGGCCCGTCACCTCGCTCTTGCCCAGGTCGAAGCGGTGCGCGTGCTGATGGTGACAGAACACCGCGGGCGCCGGACCGGTCAGGTTCTTCGGCACGCAGAGATAGGCCGGGACGCGCTCGCCCGCGGCGACCAGATAACTGATCTTCTCCCGCACGTAGCTGCCGCAGTCGACCCGCTCCAGCAGCTCCGGTTCGAGATCCACACCGGCCGGCGGGGCGCCGACCAGGGCGGCGAAGGGGGTGTCCGCGAGCATGGTCGTCCCTTATGGTCGGCGCATCGGGCGTCCTGAACCTACCGGGAGGCCGCCATGAATGATCAATGGACCGCGGCCGACGTGCCGGACCAGCGAGGCCGCGTCGTGGTGATCACCGGTGCCAACACCGGGCTGGGCCTCGCCACGGCGAGGCTCTTCGCCGCGCGCGGCGCCTCGGTCGTGCTGGCCTGCCGCGACCCGGCCAAAGCCGCTGCCGCGGCTTCCACGATCACCGCGGCCACTCCGGGCGCCGACGTGCGTTGCGCGGAGTGCGACCTGGCCTCGCTTGATTCGGTACGGCGGGCAGCCGCCGATCTGCCGGCCGTGGATGTGCTGATCAACAACGCGGGGGTGATGTCGCGGGAGCACCGGCGCACCGTGGACGGGTTCGAGCTGCACTTCGGGACCAATCACCTGGGGCATTTCGCCCTGACCACCCTGCTGCTGGAGCGGTTGCGGGCGGCGCCGGGGTCGCGGGTGGTGACCGTCTCCAGCGTCTCGCACCGGCAGGGGATGATCCACTTCGACGATCTGCAGCTGGAGCGGGGGTATCGGTGGCGGGCGGCGTACGCGCAGTCGAAGCTGGCGAACCTGCTGTTCGCCTATGAGTTGCAGCGCCGGTTGGCGGCCTCGGGTGCGCCGACGATCTCGGTGGCGGCGCATCCGGGCAACGCGGAGACCGACCTGATCCGTGAGATGGGTGCCCAGCGGCGGATGCTGGGCAATCCGGTGCTGCGGCGGGTCACGTCGTGGCTGGTGCAGAGCGCGGAGATGGGTGCGCTGGCGACCGTGCGGGCGGCGGTGGATCCGCAGGCGTGCGGTGGTGAGTTCTACGGGCCGTCCGGGTGGAAGGAGTTCACCGGGGCGCCGGTGGTGGTGCGATCCAGCCGGCGGTCGTATGACGAGGAGGATCAGCGGCGGCTGTGGTCGGTGTCGGAGCAGCTCATCACTTGAGGGCGCGGCGCGGGAGGCGTACGCCCTGGAGCGTGCGCAGGGCGGCCTGGGAGTTTCGGTTCGTCCGGGTCTTCGTGCCCGTGCCGGCCTTCGTGCTCGTGCCGGCCTTCGTGCTCGTGCCGGCCTTCGTGCTCGTGCCGGCCTTCGTGCTCGTCCCGGCCTTCGTGCTCGTCCCGGCCTTCGTGCTCGTCCCGGCCTTCCTGCTCGTCCCGGCCTTCCTGCTCGTCCCGGCCTTCCTGCTCGAGCCGGGCTTCGTGCTCGTCCCGGCCTTCCTGCTCTCCTGGCCTTCTCGCTTTCCCTGGGCCGGGTGGAGCAGCAGATCTATCGTCGGCCTGTTCTTGTTGGCGTCGGGCTCGAGGTCGGCCTCGTGCCTGGCGTCGCTGTCGGCGTCGACCTCGAGGTCGGCCTCATGCCTGTCGTCGTTGTCGGCGGTGGGCATGGGCCGGCCGATGCCGACGGCAGCGGCCAGCGCGCCGGCCCGCTCAGGGCGGAGCAGGGCCAGCGCGGCGGCCACATTGGCGGCGGCGAACAGGGCCGCAGTGAGAGCCACCAGCGGCGAGTCCTCGAACGAGGCGGCCATGATCGTCCCGCTGATCACCGCGACACCGGCCGCGGCCAGGACACCGACCCGGCGGGCGTCGTAGGTGCCGAAACCGGCGAACCGGGCGGCCGCGGCCGCTGCCGCACCGCCGAGCACGGCGGCGGCGATCCAGCCGACGACGTACGGTCCGAGGTTCCGCCAGGCAGCGGTCGCCTCGTCGCTGAAGAAGAAGGCGAGGAACGGCAGCCCCACCACGGCGGCCACGAGCAGAACGACGGCGTCGACGGTCAGCACCATAGCGGCCGGTGTGACCGCGTCGGCCCGGCGCCGTTCGGTGAACTCCCCCGCGTCCAGGTCGACCATCGCGACACCGCCCCCGTTTGTTCTATTCTCGCGTCCGCGCTGCCGGCGCGTTGGCGCTGCTCACGCCTTGCGCTGCTCACGCCTTGCGCTGCTCACGCCTTGCGCTGCTCACGCCTTGCGCTGCTCACGCGTTGACGCTTGGCGTCGCTCGCGTTGTGGCGCCGCTGGTGCCGCGTCAAGCGATCTTGATGACTTGACGCAGCACCGTAACGCATGAACGGTGGCTACGGCATCCCCGGCCGCGTGTCAGATGTCGAACTTGCCGGTCTTCACATCGCTGACGAACGCCGACCAGACTTCCGGCGAGAACGTCAACGTTCCCCCGTCGCGGTCTTTCGTGTCGCGGACCGCGACGACGTGCGGCAGGTTGTCCGCCACCTCGACACAGTTACCCTCCGCACCGGAGCGCCGGCTCTTGTGCCACTTCGCTCCGGACAGGTTCACCTCGGACATCTCATCCCCCTCGCTGTTCCAGGATTCTTGTGATCATGTGGTCGGAGTCCTCCTCGGTGAGCGCCCGGTTTCTGAGGGCCGACCACGCCTGCTCATAGACGTCCAATTCCTTGGGCCGGTCCAGATAGAGACTTCCGGTGAGACTTTCCGAGTAGACCGTCGGTGGTTCCCCGCCGGTTCCGTCGGCGGATGACGGGAAATCTAGAATCGTGAAGGCGCCCGACACGGACGCCCGGTGCGGCCCCCCGGAAAGGGGGAGCACCCGAACGGTGACGTGCGGAATCTCGTTCGCTTTCACCAGATGCCACAGTTGCTGCTGCAGCGCCCCCGGCGTTTCCGGCCGCGACAGCAGAACAGCCTCGGAGATGATCGCGTCGAACCGCGGCGGCGGCGGAAAATGCCGGGACAGCAACCCTTGCCGCTGCCGCCGGATCTCGATGCGCCGCCCCACCTCCTCCTCGGTCAAATGCGGCCGGTCAGCCGCGATCACGCAGGCCATGTACGCGTGTGCCTGCAGCAGCCCCGGAACCAGGTTCGGCTCGTAGGTGCGGATGTGCGAGGCGGCCGACTCCAGCCCCAGGTACAGGTCGAACCATTCCGGCACGGCGTCACCGTGCGCCGCCCACCACCCTTTCTCCTTGGTCTGCCGCGCGAGCCCGACGAGCACCTCGGCGAGTTCCGGCGGGGTGCGGTAGAGCCGGCACAGTTCCCGCACGTCAGCCCCGCGTACCGGCACGGTGCCCTTCTCGATGCGCCACAGCTTCTGCGTGGAACATTCCAGGTGGTCGCTGGCGGCTTTGACCGTGACCTTGGCGTTGTCCCGCTGCTGCCGCAGGTATCGCCCCAGTTGCCGTCGCGGGACGGTGCTTCCGGGCTCGACATCCATCGCGGGTCCTCCCCGCTGGTTCGTACGGTTGGGGCTTCGTCTTCTTGATGGCCGGTTTGGTCGGGTACCTGCCGCCGCTACTTCCCTGAGCTCGCCATCAACTGCATTGCGACGCGTGAGACCCACCCTGCGCGCCGGACTCGTCCGTCGGGCCCGCGATCAACTCTCCGCGTTTCGCAGGGCTCCCGACCGGGTTTCCAAGGGCCTCCACCGACTATTGTGGTGAGGCATTCCCCGGTGGTCATCGGTTCGGGACCTGTTGTCCCGCGATCGTCTGCGTTCCAGGGCGGCTACCCCGCCCGTTGCTGCAGTCAGGTCCTTCCTCAACGGCCGTTGCGGTTTCGGCAGCTGTCCCGCGATCGTTTGCGTTTCGGGTGTTTCTCTCCCGGTCATCGCGGCTGACGGGTCGTTTTCCGCCGGGTCGTTGCGTTCGAGGGGTCCGTCCCCCGCCGATCATGGTGATCGGGTAGCTCTCCGCCCGTCCTTGCGTTCCACATGCTGTGGAAGGGTCGTTGCTCCTTCGTGGAATGCTTCCGAGAAATCATGGTCCGATCCAGTGCCCGCCGTGGATTTCACCCGATGGAATGTTGCCGCCGCCCGTCACGGTGAACAGCCTTGATAAGAGATGACCAGGACGGAGGGACCAATGAGGCACGATTACGAACCTGCCGTGGTGGTTCACTCCGCGGATTGCGACGACGCGCCGGCCTCCACACTGGTGTACCCGGCCCGCGCAGCAGCTGACGCCTACCCGAACGGCCGCCCGCACCGATGCTTCCACCGCCGCACCGCCCGGGCCGTGATCGAACACGTCGAGTACGAGGCGCACGCCTACGTGCCGTCGACCATCCGTCCCGATGACGCGACGCGGCCGCTCTGCCGTGTCTGCCGAGGCACACACGGCCCGGGTCCGGGCATGATGTCGACCGTGCTGACCAGCGCGCGTGACGGCGGCGCGGTGCGAACGGTCGATCTCGGCGCCTTGCGCCTGCGGGGATAGACGCGTTGTCCTGCGCTTGCAGGACGATCCACGGCTCCGCCCGCGGCACCGTGTTCGCTGGTAGACGCGGACCTGACCGACGAACGGCGCATACATCGGTACGCAGACCTGGGCCACGCCGTTCAGCTGTGCGCGCCAGCGACGCACGGCGCTGCCGGACGCCGCGGATGCCAAGCGACGGCGGTTCGCGGCCACCGCCCAGCGGTGCGGCGCCGCTGCATGCACGATTCTCTTCACGGTCCGCTCGATGTCCTCTCGGCCCAGGTGCCGAGTCCGGCCGAAACGACGGCTTCGAAGCCGATGCGACAGCTCTCCGCGTTGGAGTCGAACCTCCCGCATGCCAAGGCGATTGCGGCCGGGAAGTGGCCGCTATCGCGGTCATGCTGGTCTCCAGCAGCCAAAGCTCCTTCCGGCTGTAGTCGAGTCATCGGCCGCCACCTCGTTGGGCGGCCGTCTACTGGAGGTACAACCATGCGAATTCCGGGTGGCAAGTCGACGGTGACCCCCTACGTCGCCGCGAAGGGTGCCGCGCGCTTCCTCGATTTCGTCGAGGAGGTCTTCACGACCGACCGGGCCATGCGTGTCCTCAACGAGGACGGCACGATCGGCCACGCGGAGATCCGCATCGGCAACTCGGTGATCATGGTGTTCGACTCCCGGCCGGAATGGCCGGACACCCCGAGCCTCCTCTGTGTCTACGTCGAGGATGCGGACAAGGTCGTAGCCCGGGCCCTGGACGCGGGAGCCACCCTGGTCACCGAGGTCCGGACGTCGGGCATCGTCGGCGACCGGGGCGGCCGGATCAAGGACCCGGTAGGCAACATCTGGTGGGTGCAGACCCACCTCGAGGACGTCGACGAGGCCACCATGCGGCAGCGCTTCGGCGACCCCGCCGAACTGGAGACCATGCGTTACGCACAGGAGTCGTTCGACACCGAGATGCGCCGCCGCGCCGTCGGCTGAACGGATCGCAGGGCAACTGGCCTGCACCGATGCGCAACCACGTCCCCGCCCGAACGCTTCCAGCTGACCGCGCGGGGACACGGTTCTAACACCGCTGTCGCGCCCCGCCCACCGTCGCACCGTCGCACGCGGATGCTGTGCGGCCTGACGCCCTGAGTCGCCGGCGCCCGCGATGGCACGACTGAGCTGGACCGGGGCGGGACCGCAGCCGCCGGAACCCACAGCTGATCCGCGAGCGCCGCGCAGTCGGGCCGCCCGTGGCCGTCCTCTCAGCGGGCGGCGGGAACCTTCGGCCGGCCGACGTGCTCACCTCCTCGGCGGGGCGGCGCGACAGCGACACGGGCTGCCCGCCGCAGCATGGCGCGGACCACGATCGGGTGGAAGAGGCGCACGACGGCGAGATAGGCGCGGCCGGCACGTGAACGCACCGCAGCGTGCGTGGAGAGAGTGACGGTCGTGCCGTCGTCATCCGGCTCCACCAGGACGTCGGCACGAAAATCCAGGTGCGGCGCGTCAGCGCCGAGCAGAACTTCCCGCTCCCCACGGCCGAGGGTGTCGAAGGCGGACCTGTCGCCGCGCTCGATGCCGAACGGCGCCACCAGCACGTTGCGCAGCCGCAGCAGCGCCGTGACCGCGGGTGGCGGATTGCGGAAGATGGCATCCGCCCAGGTCTGCGGATCGGTGCTGGTGCCGGGTGGGACCCGGACCGCGAAGGCGTCGGCGAGATCGGGGGCGGGCAGAGCGGCGTGCAGCAGGACGGCCTCGGCCGGCACGGGAACGGTGCGCATGCGGACGCTTTCCAGGGCCACCGCGAGGCGCGCCCGCCACGGATAGCGGACCGGCTGGACGACGTCGCCCGTCAGGACCCGCTCCGCGTTGTCGAGCAGGTGCTCGAGGACCGTGTCGTGACAGATCCCGATGACCGCCGGCCACAGCACGCGCATGCGGCTGGACGGGTGCGAGATCAGCCGGTGCCGGAGCACGCAGGAGTGCGGGCCGAGCTCCTCGATCTCGAAGGTGTGGGTGCCGGGCAGGCCGATCCGCGGGTCGAAGGTGAACTCGACGCGCCGGCCCGGCTCATACGCCGTGACGCGATAGCGCACCGGGCCGTGCCCGCCGTCGGCCCCGACGCCGAGGGGCCGGTCGAACCGCATCGGGATCCAGGTGGGTGACGGCCAGAGCAGGTCGCCGGTCGAGCCGAGCAGGTCGAGCAGACGGCCCGCCTCCGCTGCCGGCGCGGCGAGCATCCGCTCGTGGACGTTGTCGATGAGAGCCATGACACCTCCATACGGTGGCGTATGTTTCTCCGTACCGTACCGTATGGACATGGTCGAGCGCCGCCCCCGTAAGCAATCAGCGAGCCGGCTCACCGTCGGCGACTGGACGTCCGCCGCCCTGGACGCGATGGCCCGCGGCGGCCTCGCGGCCGTCGCGGTCGAGCCCCTGGCCACCCACCTCGGCGCGACCAAGGGCAGCTTCTACTGGCATTTCGCCAACCGGGACGCCCTCATCGAGGCGGCGTTGCAGCGTTGGGAGACCGATCACACCGACGCGGTCATCGCGCTGGTGGAGGAGCAGGCCGATCCGCTGGCCAAGCTGCGCACGCTGATCGAGACGGTGATGGAGTCGACCGCCAGCCCGCACGCCGACTCCATCGAGCTGGCCATGCTCGCCACCGCCGACCACCCGCACGTCGCACCGGTGCTGGCCCGGGTCACCGAGCGGCGGGTGGCGTACACGGCGGAGCTGTTCCGCGCGCTCGGCCTGCCCGCCGAGGAGGCCAGATACCGGGGGCTGCTGGCGGTCACCGCCTATCTGGGCCACGCCCAGCTCGCGCGGGCCGCCCCGCAGGTCGTGCCCGGCACCGCCGCCGAGCGCAGGGCCTATGTCGATCGCATCATCGATCTGGTGACGGCGTCGTAGAGCCGAAAATGTCGGTGGCGGCTGTTAGCTTGCGGGCATGACGGGGATCGATGACGAGAAGGCCGCGCTGCACGAGTTCCTGACCTATCAGCGAGCCGCCGTGCAGGCCGTCCTTGACGGGCTCGACGAGGCCGAGTTGCACAAAGCGGTGCTGCCGTCCGGCTGGAGCCCGATCGGGCTGGTGGAGCATCTCGGTCACGCCGAGCGCCACTGGTTCCAGGAGGTGGTCACCGGTTCGGTCACGCCGATGCCCTGGCCCGACGACGACGCGCCGCCGCTGACCACGCCACGTCCCGCAGTCGCCGTCCTCGATTTCTACCGCGCCCAGTGCCGCATCGCCGACGAGGTCATCGCCGCCACACCGCTCAGCGCGACGCCGGTCGGCCGTCACCCGGATGAGCAGCTCGCCGCGCAGACCACCGACCTGCGCCGGGTGATCCTGCACATGATCGAGGAGACCGCGCGGCACGCGGGCCATCTCGACGCGGCACGGGAGCTGATCGACGGGCGCACCGGGCTGGGGCCGCGCTGATGGGCCGGGTGATCGTCCAGCAGTGGATCTCGGCGGACGGGTTCGTGGCCGGCCCCGGTGGCGAGGGTGATGTCTTCGCGGCGGTTCAGGACTTCTCCGCCTCGGAGGCGCACAACGTCGCGCTGCTGGAGACCGTCGACGAGGTGCTGCTCGGCCGCCGGACCTACGAGATCTTCGTGGAGTTCTGGCCCACCGCCCACGATGAGCCGATGGCGCGGCTGGTCAACCGCATCCCCAAGACCGTCTGC
Organism: Actinoplanes sp. NPDC024001; assembly: GCF_040638955.1. NCBI lineage: Bacteria > Bacillati > Actinomycetota > Actinomycetes > Micromonosporales > Micromonosporaceae > Actinoplanes > Actinoplanes sp. NPDC024001. Next base: position 56,363 of record NZ_JBEZZB010000036.1, on the reverse strand, counting down.
TCCACGACGCTCGATCAGGCGCCGTGGGGCGAGCACCGTCCGGCCCTGGTCGTGGCCGACGCGGTCGGGCACGTCCGTGACCGGCGCGATCGGCAGCAGGGCGACACCATCGTCTGGGGCAGCGTGCGGCTGATGCGGTCGCTGCTGGCGGCCGGCGAGGTCGACCTTCTGGAGCTGTTCGTCGCGCCTGTCCTCCTGGGAGCGGGCACACCGCTGCTCACCCCGGGTGATCAGCAGTTGCGGTTGCGGGTCGCGGAGACCGAGCACTGGCCGGCCGACGTGATCCACACGCGCTACGCGATCGATCGTCGAGTGGCGTAATGATGCGCCGGACCGGGCACAGAGGAGGCAGGACCCGACCCGGAGGTGACGATGCGCTGGCTGCTTCTTCTCCTGATCATCGTGCTGGTCGTCGGCGGCTTCTGGCTGAGCCGCCGTGCGTTTCACGCCGGCCGCGCAGCGCGCCGCCACTTCGACGAGCGCCGCTGACCGCACCTCGAACCACAGCGCCGGAAGGCCGCTCACTCCGTGGCGCCGGCATTGCCGTGGGTGATCCGCCAGTAATAGCCGTCCGGGTCACGCAGGCGGAAGTCGGCGAGGCCCCACGGTTGCGACCGAAGAGGTTCGACGCCGGCGACTCGGGCAGCGCAGTGCTCGTGGAGAGCGGCGACCTCGGCCACGTCGTCGAGTTCCAGGACGATCTCCACGCCGGCGCCCTTGACCGTGCCGGGCGCCGGCCACGTCAGTTTGGACGCCGGCCCGAGCCCGAGCACGACGTGTCCCCTGCGGACCACCGCGTAATCCGCCTCGCGCCGGCCCGGACGGAAGCCGAGCACCTCGGTGTAAAAGGCGATCGCGGCGTCCATGTCGTCGACGAAGAGCTCCATCCGAAGGCGCATGGGCCCAGGTTAGGCGGAGGCGATCCGCCGACCGGCGTGTGCCCGCAGCTCCGTGGTGAACCGGTCGCTGCTCCACCGCTCGCGCAGCGCCCGCAGGACCAGTTCCGCCTGGGTCTGCGGCGCCAGCCCGTCCACCGGCTGATCGCGGTCCAGGTTGGTGGGGAACGCGTAACCCTCGGCGGACGCCGCGACGACGTTGCGCACCGCGGCGGGGTCGCTCATCTCCCGCAACACCGGGTAAAGGGCGGTCGCCATCGCGGTGCGGTCCACGTCCTCCATGGCCCGGCCGAACGCCGAGGACACCTGCAACAGGTTCGCCATCCGGCGTACGTCTCGGCTGTGGTTGGTGCCGGCTCCGTGGAACAGCGCCGGGTTGAAGAAGGCCGCGTCGCCCTTGCGCAGCGGAAGCTGCACGTGGTTCGCCTCGAAGTACTCGGTGAACTCGGCCCGGTGGAAGGCGACGTAACCGGCCGGGTATTTCTGCGAGTGGGGCAGGTACAGGGTGGGTCCGGTCTCCATGGGCATGTCGACATGGGCGACCGCTCCCTGCAGGGTGAGCGCCGGCGACAGCTGGTGGATGTGCGCCGGGTAACGCAGCGCCTGCTCCTGCGACATGAAGCCGAGGTGGTAATCGCGGTGGGCGACCTGCGCCTGGCCGCCCGGGTTGACCACGTTGATCTGCGAGGTGACCTGGTATCCGGCGCCCAGCCAGGCCTCACTGACCAGGGCGAGCACGTCGTTGGCGTAATACTCGGCGAACGCCGCGGGGTCACGCAGGGCGAACTTGTCGAGTGCGCCCCACACCCGGTCGTTGGCGCCGGGCTTGGCGAAATGGTCACCGCCGACGACGCCGGACTCCTTCTGCTCGGCGATCATCCGCTGGAAGACCGCGGTGGCCCGGTCCACGACCGCCGGGTCGAACGCTTCCCGGAAGACCACGATGCCGGGCCCTTCGGCCAGGGCGCGGACGAGTTCGGACTGCAGTTCCCGGCGGTCGGCGACGTCCAGGCCGTAAACGGGGACGTTGAGCTCGACCGTGCGAGCCCGGGGATAGTCGTGCGGGTCGGTGACCTGCTCCACCAGGACGCGGAAGTCCTTGAGGTCGCAGTCGGCGTCAGTGAACCAGACGTTCATCGCGGGAGTCCTTTCCGGGGTTGCCGTCCTCTCGACCGTAGGAATCTGCGGGCATCGACGGGCCTTGCGGAACCCTCAAAACGCCCTCAGGCTGGACGGCATGCGGCACCGGTACCGGATCCGGGAGATCGCCGCGCAGGCCGGTCTGAGCCAGGCCACGGTGGACCGGGTGCTGCACGAGCGTGGCGGCGTGCGGGAGAGCACCGTGCTTCAGGTGCACCGGGCGGTCGACGATCTGGACCGTCAGCGCACCCAGCTCGTCCTGGGCGGCCGCACTTTCATGATCGACGTTGTGGTGCAGGCGCCGCCCCGGTTCTCGGCGGCGGTCCGGGCGGCGGTGGAGGCGGAGTTGCCGGCGCTGCGGCCACTCGTGTTCCGGGCCCGGTTCCATCTGCTGTCCAGTCCGGCCGTCGACGATCTGCTGACGGTGCTGGAGCGGCTGCCGCGTACCGGTTCGCACGGCGTCATCCTGAAGGCTCCGGACGTGCCACCGGTGGTCGCCGCCGTGGACCGCCTGGACGAGCACGGCATCCCGGTGGTCACCCTGGTCACTGACCTTCCGGCCAGCCGCCGGACGGTGTACGTGGGTATCGACAACCGGGCCGCCGGCGCGACCGCCGCCTACCTGGTCCACCAATGGCTCGGCAACCGTCCCGGCGACGTGCTGGTGGTGCACGGCGAGGGCACCTACCGCGGTGAGGACGAACGCGAGGCGGGCTTCCGCGCCGAGTGGGACTCACTCGCCCCGCGCCGTCGCCGCATCGACATCATCGACGCGGAGGACCGGCCTGCGGCCGTCCACGCCGCGGCCGGTGCGGCTCTGCGCCGGCATCCCGACATCCGGGCGGTCTATTCGATGTACGCGGGAGCCGGCGGTACCGCCGCGGTGATCGACGCGTTCCGCGAGGCCCGCCGGGCGTACGCGGTCTTCGTGGCCCACGATCTCGACGGCGACAACACTCCCCTGCTGCGACAACGGTTGATCTCCGCGGTCCTGCACCACGACCTTCGGCAGGATCTGCGGCAGGCCTGCCAGGCGGTGCTGCGCGCCCGAAAGGTGATCCCCGGCCCGCTGCCGTGGACCCCGTCGGCGATCCAGATCATCACCCCGCACAACGCCCCACCGGCCCGCCTCTGACGACCGGAAAATGTCAGACCCCTCTGTCAGGATCGCGGCATGGATGAGCAACGGCTACGGGCGGTTCTGACCTCGGTCCTCGACCGCGTTCCGCCTGTGCGCTATCGGTTGGTCGGCACCGCTGCCGCGCTGGCGCAGGGCGTCCCCATGCCCGCCGCCGACGTCGACATCCTGGTCGCCACCCGCGCTGACGCCGACAGCGTCGCCGCCACGCTCGACGCCGGCTCGCCGGCCTGGCTTCCCGAGTCCCGGCAATATTTCCTCCGTGTCGTCGTCGACGGCACCCCCGTGGAGGTCAGCACGGTCGAGTGGCCGGCCGACGGCGACACGGCCGAATGCGCCGGTCCCGGGCCGTGGCAGCACTTCGTGCCCGTCGCGGTGGGCCGGCATGTGGTGCCGACGGTCCGGCTCGAGCTGCGCCTGGTCACCGAGCTGGTCCGGGACCGCCCGGATCGTTACCGGGCTCTGCTCGCCCACATGCGGGCACACGGAGCCGACCGCCACCTCCTGGAAAGAGCCATGAGCGGTCGCGGTGTCGATGCGCCGCTGCGGGAGCACGTCAGGGAGCAGCTCCCGGCCGGCGGAGACCTTCGATGAGCACCGGCCGGTGCTCGCGCATCGACAGTGTGCAGGCCTCCGCGATCCAGGCCGCTTCGACGCCGTCGGCAATCGTGCAGGGCGACGGGCGACTGCCGGCGGCCACCTCGGTGAAGGCAGCCAGTTCCGCGCGATATACCGCGGCGAACCGGTCGAGGAAGAAGCGGTATGGCGTCCCTGACGGGAAGCTCACCCCGCTCTCCGCCGAGCGCATCGGCACCCGCTCGTCCCACCCGGCGGCGACACTGCCCCGGGATCCGTGCAGTTCCAGGCGTACGTCGTGGCCCGCGCCGTTGAAGCGCGTGTTGGTGACCACCGCGAGCGTCCCGTCGTCGAGGGTGAGCAGCGCGGCCGCGGTGCCGACGTCGTCGGCCGCGGCGACGGAGGCGCCGCCGGCGGCGTATGCGGTGATCACTTCCCGCCCGCTGACGTGGCGGATGATGTCGAAATCGTGCACGGCGCAGTCGCGGAAGATGCCGCCGGAGGCGGCGAGGTATGCCGCCGACGGCGGCGCCGGGTCCATGGTCATCGAGCGCACGGTGTGCAGGTGGCCGAGTTCGCCGGCGTGCACCGCGCGGCGTGCCTCGACGACTCCGGGGTCGAAGCGCCGGTTGAAGCCGATCTGGACCGGCACGCCGGTCCCCCGCACGCGCTGCTCGACCGCCACCGCTTCTCGCACCGTCGCGGCCACCGGTTTCTCACAGAAGACCGGGACACCGGCCTCGGCGGCTGCCACGATCAGTTCGGGGTGCGCAGCGGTCGCGGCGGCGATCACCACGCCGTCGATCTTGCCGGTGAGCATCTCGCCGGGCGTGGCCACGGTCTCCACGTCCAGCGTGGCGCGCACCCGCTCGACGGCGGCCGGCGCGCTGTCGGTGACCACGACCGAGTCGACGCCGGGCAGTCCGCACAGCGTGGCCGCGTGCAGGGCGCCGATGCGGCCGAGCCCGATGATCCCGATCCGCATGTCAGTCCCTCCCGCCGGGGACGTGCTGGTCCCAGTCGATCACCGAGCCGGTCACGACGCCGCTGCGGGCGGAGAGCAGGAAGACGACGAAGTCGGCGATCTCGCCGACCTGGCTGAGCCGCCCCATCGGCAGGTGTTTGCCCGCCTCCTCGCGCCAGCCGTCGCGGGCGCCGTGAAACTGGCGCTGGGTGCGGTCCTCGCCCTCGGTGTCCGTCCAGCCGATGTCGAGGCCGTTGATCCGAATCCGGTCGAAACGGTGCGCGTGCGCCGCGTTGCGGGTCAGCCCGGCCAGCCCGGCCTTGGCCGCGACGTAAGGCGCCAGGTATGGCTGACCGCCCAGCTCCGACGTCGAGATGATGTTGACGATGGTCCCGCCGCTGTCACGCCGCAGCATGTCCGCGACCACCGCCTGCATCAGGAAGAACGGCCCGCGCAGGTTGACCGCTACGTGCTGGTCGAACAGTTCCGGCGTGGTGTCCAGCAGGGTGCCGCGCGAGGTGAGCCCGGCCGCGTTGACCAGGCAGTCGACCCGGCCCATCCGGTCGACGGCCGTGGCGACCGAGGCGCGGGCGGAGGCCACGTCGCCGACGTCGGCCGGGACGTAGGTGATGCGCCCGGTTGCCCGCAGCTCGGCGACGAGGGCCCGGCCCGGTTCGGGTCGCCGGCCGGTCACCACGACGGTGGCGCCTTCGCGGAGCGCGGCCCGGGCGATGCCCGCGCCGACGCCCTGGGTTCCGCCGCTGATCAGCACGGCCCGGTCGGTCAGCAATTGGTCGTCCACGGCGGGCCCTCAGCCTTCTGGTCGGCGGCGCATCCCGAGAATCCGCCGCGCCCGGAGGCCGGGCAACCCACGATCGCCCTCAAAACACCCTCATCGGCCGCGCGCCGTGACCGAGCGCCCCACCGGACCGCTAGACGCGGGCGCCGAGCCGGCCACTCAGCCCCGGGCCAGTCCGGTGCGGTATGCGTAGACGACCGCCTGTACCCGCGTCTTGAGACCGAGTTTCATCAGGATCCGCGACAGATGGGTCTTCACTGTCGCCTCCCCCAGATACATCCGGGCGGCGATCTCCGCGTTGGTCAGCCCTTCCGCCAGCAGCCGCAACACGTCCTGTTCGCGTGGGGTGAGCTGCTGCAGTCCCGGGTCGGCCGCGGCCGGCGGCTCGGTCCCGGCGAAGGCCGCGATCACCCGCAGGGTCACCGCCGGGTCGAGCAGGCCCTGCCCGGCGGCCACCGTGCGGACGGCGTCGATCAGCTGTTCCGGCGGGGCGACCTTGAGCAGGAAACCACTGACCCCGGCGCGCAGGGCCGCCGCCACGTGTTCGTCCTCGTCGAAGGTCGTGAGCACGATGACCTTGCTGTCGGGGAAATCCGTGACGATCCGGCGGGCGGCGGTGAGCCCGTCCATCCGCGCCATCCGGATGTCCATGAGCACCACGTCGGGCCGGGTGCGTGCGACCAGCGCGGCAGCCTCGTCCCCGTCGGCGGCCTCGCCGACCACCTCGATGCCGGGTTCGCCGCTGAGGACCATCTTCAGACCGACCCGGATCATCGCCTCGTCGTCGACGAGGGCCACCCGGATCATGCCGCGTCCCCGAGGGGAAAGGTCGCTCGCACCGCGAACCCGCCGTCGGGTTCGGGGCCGGCGCGCAGGGTTCCCCGGAACAGCGCCACCCGCTCCCGCATGCCGATGATGCCGTGCCCGCCGTTCTCCGAGGTGTCGGTCACCGCTCTCCCCGCTTCGTTGATCACCGACAGGGTCACTTTCTCCGCCGCGTACCCGATCGTCACCGTGGTCTGCGCCCCGCCGCTGTGCCGCAGCACGTTGGTGAGCGCCTCCTGCAACACCCGGTACGCCGAGGCGTCCAGCAGGCGCGGCACGTCGCCGCGATCACCGGTGACCTCCAGGCGCACCGGCAATCCCGCCGCGCCGACCTCGGTGATCAGCTCGTGGACGCGGTTGAGCGATGGCTCCGGCGTGCTGGCGCTGGTGGTCTCCCGCAGGATGCCCACCAGGCCGCGCATCTCCGCCACGGATTGCCGGCCGAGCCGTTCCAGGTTGTGCACGACCTCGCGGTGCAGCGGGTCGGTGAGCTGCCGGCGCAGGCCGCCGAGCTGCAGGGTGATCACGCTGACCGAGTGCGCCACCGCGTCGTGCACCTCGCGGGCGATCCGGGTGCGTTCGGCGGCCACGGCCGCTTCGGCGGTGCGTTCGCGTTCGGCGTCCAGGGCGGCCGCCAGCCGGGTCAGCTCGGCGGCACGTTCCCCGTTGGTGCGGCTCAGCACCCCGAGGAACCAGCCCGGCAGCAGGATGACCGGCTGGAAGATGGCCTCCCACGGCGACTGCCCGGCGAGCAACGAGGTCAGCACCCCGGCTGCGACGGCGGCGGCCAGCACGAGCAGGGACCGGCGCCGCGGCAGCCGCCAGCCGGCCCAGGCGGTGATGCCGATCAGGCCGATCAGGCCGGCGCCCCCGATGTCCGGTGCGCCGACGAGCAGGCCGAGCGGGAAGCAGGCGACCGCGACGAGCGGGCCCGCCACCGGAAGCCACGTGGCGAGCACGATACCCACGCCGAGCAGCAGGCCGGGCGCCCAGACCGCGCCGGCGTGCGACGCGAAAGCGGCATCGAGGTACGCCTCGGCGACCGCCAGCACGCCGACGACCGGCCCGAGTACCGCGGGGATCGCGCGCGCGGAAATTCTCATGATCAAGATGCTAGGAGCGGAACCCGTCCGGCGAGTCCGCCAAAAGACGGACCCGGTCGGTACGCAACGGCGGACTCGCCCACCCGGGTGCCGGCGGCAGTCTTCTCGGCATGACGAACACGATCATCACCCCGGCGACGACGGCCGACAGCACGACGATCACTCCCGAGGCCCGCACCCGCACCTTTCTCTACCGGTTCGCCGGCAGCCTGCTGATCGCCGGTCCGGCGCTCACCTTCGCCGGCATGCTGACCAGCCCACCGCAGGACGGCCCGGGCACCGCCGACTACATCGAGTCGCTGACCCGCGACGACACGATGACGCAGGTCTCGGCGATGTTCCTGCACTACTCGAACATGCTGACCGGGGTCGGGCTGCTGGTCGTACCGTTGCTGGTGCGCGGCGCTCGCGGCCGCGTGCTGACCTTGATCGGCACGCTGACCGCGGTCCTGACCATGCTGAACATCTCCGGCGCCGTGAAGGACGACTGGTGGCGCATGGAGCTCGGCAACACGCTGCCGATGGACGTCGCCGTGCAGATCTCCGACGCGGTCGACGCGAGCGCGCTGCTCAGCCCGTGGCGGGACGTGGCGATGCTCGGCTTCCTCGGTCTGTTGCTGCTCTACGTCGGGCTGGCTCGTTCCGGTGTGCTCGGCTGGTGGGCCACCGGTGTCTACGTGCTCGCCCTGATCGGCATGTTCACCGTCCCGGTGAGCCTGACCCTGGTCTACGGTCTGGTCTTCACCGGCCTGTTCGCCCCGCTGGCGGTGGTCGGCGTCCGCGCCATCCGGCGCGCACGCCTGGCCTGACGGGGATCAGTGATGCTCGCGCCGCCACAGCATCGGCGCGAGCATCGCCGGGAACATCAGGATGTGCCCGGCCGTCATCAGGGTGCCGCCGGAGATCAGCCCCGCCCAGTACGGCGCGAGCAGCACCACGAACGGGACATACATCGCGGCACACATCCACCCGATGTGTGACCACGAATGCTTGCGGATGCGCATCCACAACGCCATGCCGATCGCCATGTTGGTGGCCATCACCATCGCGTGGGCGTCGGGATGAGCGTCGAGGCCGGGCACCGCGAGATTCCAGAGCGGGCCAAGGGCGAACATGCCGACGAACATCGCCACGACCATCTCCAGGTAGTGGCCGGCGAAGCGGAGGCGGGACGAGGTGGCTGTCGAGGTAGTCATGGCATCGATGGTCGCGGCCGGGCGCGGTCCGGGTCAGGTGCCGGAAGTCATGGTCCAAGTCATGATCACAGCAGGCCGAGGGTGCGGGCCCGCAGCGCCGCCTGCGTCCGGTCCCGCACGCCGAGTTTGCCGAGCAGGTTGGTGACATGGTTCTTGACGGTCCCCTCGGCCAGGAACAACGCGCCGGCGATCTCCCGGTTGCTGTTGCCCTCGGCCAGCAACCGCAGCACCGCGAGCTCCCGCTCGGACAGCGGCACGGCCGGCGGCTCCGCGGCGGGCAGCTGGGCGACCCGGGCCACCACTTTCGCCGCGACCGCCGGGTGCAGCACCGACTCGTCACGGACCGCCGCCCGCACCGCCTCCACCAGCCGTTCCGACGACACGTCCTTGAGCAGATAGCCGACGGCCCCGGCCCGCAGCGCCGCGAACACGTCCTCATCGTCGTCGAAAGTGGTCAGCGCGATCACCCGGGTCGACGGATGCTCGGCCCGGATGCGCCGGGTCGCGGCCACCCCGCCGAGCACCGGCATGCGCAGATCCATCAACACCACGTCGGGGCGCAGCGCGGCCACCCGCTCCACCGCCTGCGCCCCGTCGGCCGCCTCGCCCACCACCTCCAGGTCACCACTGACGCTCAGCAGCACAGCGAGGGCTTCCCGGAACAGCGCTTGATCATCGACGAGCAGCACACGCACGGTCATCCGGGCACCTCCATGCAGAGCGTCGAGCCGCCGCCCGGCTCCGACGCGAACGTCAACCGGCCACCCAGATGCGCGGCGCGCTCCCGCAGCCCCAGCAGACCGAAACCCCCATCACCGGCGCCGGCAGCACCGGCGCCGTCATCACGCACTTCCAGACGTACGGCCGCCGCGCCGCTGTAGTCGAGCACTACCGCGGCCCGGGTCGCCTGAGCATGCTTACGCACGTTGGTGAGCCCTTCCTGAGCGGCCCGGAACAGCGACTCCTCCGCCTCGGCGAGCAACTGCCGGGCCGCACCGGTCACACCCACCTCCGTCGGCACGCCCGCGGCCGACGCCTCCTCGGCGAGCACCCGCAACGCCTGCGGCAGCGGAACGGCCGGGCGCGGCTCGCGCAGCGCACCGACCGAACGGCGCACCTCCCGCAACGCCTCCTCGGCCTGGTCCTGCGCCTTCGCCAGCATCTCGCCGGCCCGCTCGGGCTGCGGTTCGAGCAGCGCGCGAGCCGCCTTGATCTGCATCTGCACCACGGTGAGCGCGTGCCCGAGCCCGTCGTGGATGTCGCGCGCCACCCGGTTGCGCTCCTGCACGGCGGCAAGCCGTTCGACCTGCACCGAGTACTCCCGCAGCCGGGCGTTCGCCTCGGCCAGCGCGGCCCGTGCCGCCTGCTCACGCTTGAGCAGTTCGGTCACCGCCGCCGCGAACACCGCCGCCGCCAGCAACCCCAGCCCCTCACGCAGGCCTTCGTCGAGGGCCATGCCGATGTGGAACAGCGGCAGCAGCAGGACCACTGCGATCACCGCGGGCACCGGCAGCAGCAGCACCGTCTGGCTGACCAGGACCACCAGCATCAGGGTCGAGGCGAGCGAGGCCTCCGAGACGAGGAAGACCCCGAAACCCGTCAAGAACAACACCACGACGTACGCGTACGCGAACCGGCGCTCGCCTTTTCGCTGCACCCACTGGTACCCCCACGTCGCCAGCAGGAGGAACGCCGTGGCCGGCAACAGTGAGGTGGCCGACCGGTTGTCTCCCAGGACGTCGACGACCAGGGTCAGATACGCCGCGACGAGCAGCGCGGCCATGGCCCGTTTCACGCCACCACTCTGGTGCCGGCCGGAGCCGCCGGTCAAACCCGATCCGGACCGAAATTGTCGGGGGTGGGTGCTAAGAAGGTCCCGTCGACGGCGGACGGGGGTTCAACATGGAGACGCGCGAGGCAGCCCAGCGGTGGGCGGACACCTGGGCCCGGGCCTGGCCGACGGGTGACGCCGAGGCGATCGTCGCCCTGCAGGCGGAGGACGGCGACCATTGGGCGTCGATGTTCCGGCGCTATCACGGCCGGGACGGCCTGCGGACCTATGTCCGGGAGTGCTTCGACGCCGAGACCCGCCCGGCCGAGGTGTGGTTCGCCGAGCCACAGGTCGACGGCGCTCGCGCCGCGGTGGAGTACTGGGCGGTCACCTACCCGCAGGACAAGCCACTGACCATCACCGGTTGCACAGTGCTGCTTTTCACCGGCGACGGCCTGGTGGCCGAGGCCAGGGACTATTCGCACGTCACACCGGAGCGAGTGCTGCCACCCGCCGGGCTGTTCCCCACCGCAGTCGGCGAAACCTGATCGCCCCGCCCCGTGTCTACCTCCGTGAGGAACCTGATCGCCCCGCCCCCTGTCTACCTCCGTGAGGAACCTGATCGCCTCGCCCCTGTCTACCTCCCGTGAGGAACCTGATCGCCCCCGCCCGGTGTCTACCCTCCGTGAGGAGTCAGAGCGGAGGCCGCGGCCCGCGCCTCGGTGTCACGGGCCGACGAACCCGGATGCTCCCGACGATCGTGGCCTGCCTGCTGCTGGCCGGCTGCTCGGCGCCGGAGCCGCCGCAGCCGTCACCCAAGCCAGCGGCGCCCTCGCCCGACGACGCGAGCATCCCGTGCACGCACGACATCAGCGGCGGCCGGGCCACGCCCGGCGAGGGATACCGCCTGGTGCTGGACGCGGTCGCGCTGCCCGCCGGCACGCTGGAGCCGCACCCCACCGATGACCCGAATCGGTACTTCGCCAAGCACGGCCTGGTCGTGCGGGCCAACACCGCGGTGGAGGTCCGGCTGGCGCCGGAAGCAGCGCTCGGGGTGAGCATCGGCTGGGGCAGCCCAGGCCCGGAAGGAACAAGCGTCCGCGTGCCGGCATGCCCGGGAACGAACGGCTGGCTAGCCTTCGCCGGCGGCTACACCGTGCCGAAACCCATGTGTGTACCGCTGGTCATCCGTGTGGCCGGCCGCGAGGACGAGGCTCGGGTGAGCGTGGGCGTGCCGTGCTGACCCGCGGAAGCGTGCCGTGCGGAACCGACCCGCGGAAGCGTGCCGTGCGGAACCGACCCGCGCGGCATGCCGTGCCCAGCCGACCCACACGAGCATGCCGTGCGGAACCGACCCACACGAGCATGCCGTGCGGAACCGACCCGCGCGAGCATGCCGTGCGGAACCGACCCGCATGGGCGTGCCGATCTGCCTGATGGCCGTGATCGGCATGATCGGCTTCAACTTCTCGGCGTACTGAACCGACCCGCGCGGCCGAGCCCTCCGGGCCGTGGCCGATCACGAAAGCCAGCCAACCGCCCGCTGCCGTCGGCGGCCACGACGTCGTCGAATCGCTTGCCGCAAGCGATCACGGACCGGGTCGCCTGCTCACCGCCGCCCACGGCCATAAGGGCGGCGGTCGCCTTCGGCGCCACACTTGCGGCGCCGGGGCAACCCTGGCCTGCTCTGCGCCTCGACCAGGGGCCGGGCCAGGGTGGTACCCGGGCGCCGTCGGGCGGCGGATCCGCGAGGGTCGAGGATGTCGCATTCCACCTCGGAAAGGAAGGCCGATGGCCTCGCCCCGCAGCATCGCGCTGTCGCTGATCCTCGGATCCCAGTTGATGATGACGCTCGACACGTCGATCATCACGACCGCGCTGCCCCAGGTGCAGCAGCAGTTCGGTTTCTCCGCGGCCGGCCTGTCCTGGGTGCAGAACGCGTACGTCCTGGCTTTCGGCGGTCTGCTGCTGCTCGGCGCCCGCGCCGGTGATTTGCTCGGCCGGCGCCGGGTCTTCGCCGTCGGCATCGCCGTCTTCACCCTGGCGTCGCTGGCCGCGGGTCTCGCCCCGTCCGGCCCGGCGCTGGTCGCTGCTCGCGTCGTGCAGGGCGTCGCCGCCTCGCTCGCTGTCCCGTCGACGTTGGCGCTGCTGGTCGCCGACGCGTCCGGCCCGGACGACCGAACCCGCCGGATCGCCCTGTACAGCGCGGTCATCGGCGCCGGCGGCAGCGTCGGCATCGTGGTCGGTGGCCTCTTCACCGATCTGCTGTCGTGGCGCTGGGGCATGCTGATCAACGTCCCGATCGGCATCGCGATCGCCCTGCTCACGCCGCGGTTCCTCACCGAGACCCCGCGCCGCACCGGCAGTTTCGACCTCGGTGGCGCGCTGACGTCGACGCTGGGTATGACCGCTCTGGTCTACGGCTTCATCCAAGCCTCCGCGGCCGGCTGGAGCGCCCCGTCCACCGTCGTGTCGCTGGCGGCCGGCGCTGTCCTGCTGCTCGCGTTCGTCCTGATCGAACGTCGCGCCGACCAGCCGATCACCCCGCTGCGCCTGTTCGCCAGCGTCGAACGCTCCGGCTCCTACGCCGGCCGGGTTTTGATCGTCGGCGGCACGTTCGCCGTCTTCTACTTCCTCAGCCAGTACCTGCAGGAGGTGCTGCACCTGAGCGCCCTCCAGACCGGTTTCGCGTTCGTCCCGATCACCGGCATGTTCTTCGCCATGGTCTACGTGGTCCGGCCGCTGCTCGCCCGGTTCGGCCGCCCCACGTTGCTGATCGCCTCGCTACTGGTGGCCCTGACCGGCATGGTGTGGCTCTCCCGCATTTCGGCCGGCTCGGCCTACTTCCCCGACGTGGCGCTGCGGTTGCTGGTGATCGGCATCGGCCAGGGCATCGCCATCATCCTGATGACCAACGGCGGTGTGGCCGGTGTCGAACCCCACGATGCCGGGGCAGCGTCCGGCCTCGTGAACGTCGCCCACCAGCTGGGCGGTTCGCTGGGCATCGCCATCCTGACGATCGTCTTCACCCAGGCCGCCGCCGACAGCCCCGCCGCCGGTTTCCGAGCCGCCTTCACCGGTGCTGACATCTTCTTCGCCCTGGCCCTGCTCCTCGCGGTCGCCATGGCCGTGACCGCCCGCCTCCAGCAGCGAAGCGCCCGCTCATCACTCGCGTCCGCCCCAGCCTGACCATGTCTGCTGCCAGTCGGCCAGGCCGCGGAACAGGTCGGAGTGGACGTGGCCCGGGCCGGTCGGGCCCCGGGGAGCCGGGTTGGTCAGGCCGGGCCCGGTGGCATCTGCCGCTTGTGGGCGGTCGCGTGGTAGCGGTCGAGAATGGCTTGCGCAATGGCGTCGTCGACCGGCTTGCCCTCCAGGAAGTCGTCGATCTGGTCATAGCTGAACCCGAAGACCGCCTCGTCGGGCAGACCGGGCCGGTTGGACTCCAGGTCGGCGGTGGGGACCTTCTGGACCAGCGGCGCCGGCGCGCCGAGCACGCCGGCGACGGCGCGGACCCGCCGCTTGGTCAGACCCGCCAGCGGTACGAGGTCGGCGGCACCGTCACCGTGTTTGGTGTAGAAGCCGGTGACCGCCTCCGCAGCATGGTCGGTGCCGACGACGAGGCCGCCGAGGGCGCCGGCCACCGCGTACTGCGCGATCATTCGCTGCCGGGCCTTGATGTTGCCGAGAATGAAGTCCTCCTGGCCGGCGTCGGTCGTGGCCAGACCACCGTCCCGCAGCGCCTGCAGGCTCGCGTCGCTGGCCGGGCGGATGTCGACGGTCAGCGTCCGGTCGGGCCGAATGAACTCCAGCGCGGCCTGGGCGTCGTGCTCGTCGCGCTGCACCCCGTACGGCAGGCGCATGGCCACGAATGTGGCATCGCCGCCGCCGGCACGCACCCGCTCCGCGGCCAGCTGACACAGGCGGCCCGCGGTGGTCGAGTCGACGCCGCCGCTGATGCCCAGCACCAGGGCGACGGCCCGCGCCCCGGTCAGTGAGTCGGCGAGGAAGGCGACCCGCCGCTCGACCTCCTGATCCGCATCGAACTCCGAGGTGACGCCCAGTTCCCAGCCAATGTTCACGAGTGCACCATACCGGGGTAGGCGGCACCGTTGACCGTTATGCGCAGCGTGTACACACTGGTGCCGGCGGTGATGAACAGGTGGTTGCGCCGGGGCCCGCCGAAGGTGAGGTTAGCGACCGGCTCAGGCATCACCAGCTTGCCGATGAGGGCGCCGTCGGTGTCGAAGCAGTGCACTCCGTCCCAGGCCGCGGCCCACACCCGTCCGGCGTCGTCGACCCGCAGCCCGTCGAAGCGGCCGTTGTCGCACTCAGCGAAGATCTTCCCACCGGTGAGCGCGCCGTCGGCCGTGACGTCGAAGACCCGGATATGGCTCGGCTCCTGCCTGGTGTCGGCGATGTAGAGCCGCTGCTCGTCGGGAGCGAAGGCCAGCCCGTTGGGGCGGCAGAAGTCGTCGGCGACCACCCGCAGGTCACCCGTTTCCGGGTCGAGCCGGAACACGTAGCAGGCGCCACCGAACTCACTGTCAGCCCGGCCACCCTCATAGTCGCTGGCGATGCCATAGACCGGATCAGTGAACCAGATCGTGCCGTCGCCCCTGACCACCACGTCGTTGGGGCTGTTCAGCCACTTGCCCTGGTATCGGTCGGCCAGCACGGTGACGGTGCCGTCATGTTCGGTGCGGGTGACCCGCCGGTTGCCCTGCTCGCAGGTGATGAGCCGGCCCTGCCGGTCGACGGTGTTGCCATTGGCGAATCCCGAGCCGTGCCGGAAGACTCCGACCGCGCCCGTTGCCTCGTCCCAGCGCAGCAGCCGGTCGTTGGGGATGTCGCTCCAGACCAGATATCGCCCCGCCGGAAAGTAGGCCGGGCCTTCGCTCTTGCGTGAGCCGGCGTGCAGACGCTCGAGGACGAAGTCGCCGTCGATATACCGGAAGCGCTCGTCGAACGCCTGGAATCGGCTCGGAATGGTGTCGAGCATCGGAGCTCCCTCCACCGCTGGGTTGATGGAATTCGCCTTCAAGCTAGCACTGCCGAACCTGATACGGTCAATGCAAGTTTCAGCGGAATGGAGTCTGGTGGACGACATCGACAGGGCATTGCTGGCACAACTGCAGGCGGATGCCACACAGTCCTACGCAGCGCTGGGCCGGGCGGTGGAGCTCTCCGCCGGATCGGCCCACGACCGCGTGCGGAAGCTGCGCGAGCGCGGCGTCATCCAGCGGACCACCGTCGACGTGGATCCGGCCATGGTCGACCGCGGCCTGCTCGCCTTCGTCATGTTGCAGGCCGACGCGTGGATGGGTGACCCGCCCACCCGCACCGCCCTGGAGGCCATTCCGGAGATTCAGGAGGCACACGTCATCGCCGGCACGGCGTCGCTGCTGGTGAAAGTCCGCACGCCGACTCCCGAACAGCTGCAAGCGGTCCTGCGCCGCATCTTCGACATCGACGGCGTCACCGGCACGCAGACCATCGTGGTGCTGGAGACGTTCTTCGAACGACCAGTCGACGTCGGCGATCGAACCCGACCACAGGACACCTCCTCCTGACGCCATGACAGGATGCGCTGCGTGCGTGCCCGTACCCCGCTGTTGATCTGTGCGGTGGTCTTCGCGGCGGCGCCTGCCGCCGGGATTCTGCTGGCCGATCCGGTGTGGCGCTATGCCGAAGTGCTCTTCTATGGGCTCCTTCTGGCGTCCACCGTGGTCTCCGGGCTGTCCGCGCCGCGGTGGGCCTTGCCGGCCGCCGTCGGGCTGTTGCTCGTGGATGCGGTGCGCACGCTCCCGGCCGAGCCCGGCGCTGGAGGGCAGGCCTGGCTGATGGTGGCTCCGGCGGACAGCGTTGACACCCCGTCGGAGTTCGAGTCGGCGCTGGCACTGTGCTGGGCACCGTTGGCTGCCGTGATCCTTCTGCTGGCGGTGATCTGGCGACGTGACGGCGGGCCTCGACGACGCGGCGTTCTCGCGGCTGGCTCCGCGGTCATGGTGATCGGCGCATTTGCCATCATGCGCATCGCCCAGGTGGCGCTCGCTGTGCGTTCCGGGCAGCTTGACGCGGTGATCGCAGTGGTCCTGGCCGTGCTGCCGGGCTTGGCGCTGGCACTGACGGCGCTTGCACTGGCGGCAGTGCTGGCGCGGCATGGCCGGTGGCTCGCCGCCGCGGGCGCTGCGCTACTGGCGATCGCCGCAGTGGCACATCTGGACGCGAGCATCGGCGCGGTGCCGCTGCCGTTGGACACCCACAGAGTGGCGCTCTCCTCGTGGTCTGCCTTCGAGCCGACGTTGACCATGCCTCAGCCCTTCCCGGCGCTCACCTCACTGGTTGAGCTGGCCGCGTTCGCGTTGCTGGTCGTGGGATTGACCCGCGCTCGTCCATGATGGGCGACCGTCGGTGACAGCCAGGTGCCAGTCGTTGACACCTGGCTGTCACCGGTCAGGCGGTAGACCTGAGCCATGACTTCACGCATCTTCCTCGGTGTCACGCTGGCCGCCGGTTCCGCGATCGCCCGTGGCCCGGCATCGGTCGGGCCAGAGTGCTCAGTCGCCGAGGAAGACGAGTTCGCTACCGGTGCGGGCACAATGACCGGCCATGGTTCGCAGCCGGATCAGCCCGCGGTATTCGGGGCCGGGCGCCGCCTCGGCGAGCAACAGTTCGATCTCCGCGGTCAGTTGCTCCATCCGGTCAGCGCCGAGGCATGTCTCGCCGTGCGGATCCACGGTGTCGAGCAGCGGCGTTGCCACCCGCCGCCGGACGAGCAGCCGGTCGAAGTCGCCCGCGGCGTCGAAGGAGCCGCCGTGCGGATCCGGAAGCACCCGGACCCGTTCTCCGGTCAAGCGCCGCAGCTCTGCCCGCACACCCATGCCGCGATCATCCAACACACCGCTCCGATGGGTGCAGCGCCGCCGTCGTCGACCTGGTCAGCCAGCGCGGATCACCCGCAACGGGCGAGCCCAGCTCTACCGAATGTCGAGTCCTGCGCGGGCCGTAATTCAGTGAACCGACCGCCACACCAATGCGTCCGTCGGCGAGAACGCAGGACCGCGAGACGAAGGATCACGCATGGAGGCGCCCAACGGCCTTAGGCCAGCCTGATGGGTCAACGCCTTGGTCAACGACGTGACTGTCGGACCGGACAGCCGGACGTAGACACCTTTCGGAACGGTGGCGAAGCCGGCGGGGACAGCTCGTCCGTGTGGGCTCGAAAAGCCTGTGCTTCCGACGGAAGCGCCGGCGTTCTCAGCGCGCCCACGCCCGACGGCAACGCCGTGTCTCGCGGAGCCTCCGCGCCCGGTGCCGTCGCTGCCGAGGTCGAGGGGAACGCGGATTCCGACGATGTTTCGGACGTGGAGGAAGGCGAGGACGGCAAGGAAGGCGAGGAAAGCAAGGAAGGCAAGGAAGACGAAGAAGCTTCGGTGGCCGAGCTCTCGGTGCCGAGCATGAGCAGGTCGGCGAGGCCATAGGTAAGGCCCGCTGCCGGAAGGGTGGGCTGCCAGTGGGGCTCGCGGTGCAGGAAGCTAGCCGGGTCAGCGCGCAGCAGGCCGATCAGGACCTCGGCGACGATTCGGCCGCCTACGGGGCCGAGACGGTCGCCGGCGCCGCGGTGTTCGGCTTCCTTCAGGATGTAGAACCAGAGTGGGGTGCCGTCTGGCCAGTTCTTGTCGAGCTCCTCTGCGGTCAGCGGGTCGGCGTCGAGGAGCTGGGCTACGGCCTCGCCGCTGGGCAGGCCCGTGGATTCGCCGCGCAGCAGGTCGCGGACGGCGAGGGAGCGGTGGGCGTCCTCGGCTACCGGGCCGGTCAGGGGCTCGGGCAGACCGATCAGGCTGGCGGGCAGGCGGCCGTCCAGGCGTTTGGCGCGCTGCGCCGATGGGTGTCCGGGCACGTCGAAGATCTGGGGCAGGTCCAGGCGCCGGTCGGCGGGGAGAGGGCCGAAACCGACCAGGTCGGGGAAGAGCGGCACCAGCGGGCCGCCGGCGACCAGGCGGTAGGTGTGCCGGATCTGGCCGTGGCCGTAACGGAACGCGGCGTCGGCGAACTCCAGCGGGATGTAACCCTGGTGCGGTTCGGGGGCGAACCAGCGGCCACCCTCGTTGAGGACCTGTTCCACCAGGGGTGCGCCTACCAACCGGGGCAGGAAGTCGTGCACGGCGACCCACTGATAGTGCCAGGTCAGGGTGGTCCGGGCGCGGTCGAAAACCTCGTCCTCAGGGGCTCCAGCTTCACGCAGCAGGTCGACGATGCGGTTGTGGGCGCGGAGCAGGGCGACGTGCAGGCTGAGCGCGAACAGGTGCGAGTCGTTGCGCGGGTCGCCGATCAGCGCCACGCCCTGCGAGTTGCGCGGCACGTCGGCGCCGTCGGGGCTGAGCAGGAACTTGGCCGGGTCGTTGACGTCGTAGAGGAAAGCCGAGCCGATCGGGCCGTCGGAGTAGAGCATCTCCAGGTTGAGCTTCGGTTCGCGGGCGTTGCGCAGGGCGTCGGTCGGGACGGCGCCGGTGATCGGCGAACGGTCAGCGGTGATGTCATGGGCGATCAGCTGGCCGAAGAAGGGCCATCCGGCGGCTTCGGTGGCGTCGTCGTCGCCGGGGACCAGGCTGTCGAGGACGGCCGCGCCGTCGCAGATTCCGCCGTTGTCGCCGGCGTGCATCAGCAGGCGTGGGCCGGTGCTCAGCGGCTCCGGTCCGGGAAACATGCGCCCGTAGCGAGCGGAACTCATGTGTCTTCTCCAGATAGAACAGGCCTCGCCCGCCCTCCGGTGGGCGCAACGCAGAAAGGCCTGAGGCGCAGCGGGCAGGCGAGAAGGGAGGGCAGGTCGAACGGGAGGGCCTCGCCCGCCCGCCGGGGGCGCAGTGGGCGGGCGAGGCCGGAACAGGAAGGCTCAGCTGGCCTTGAACGCCGCGTAGGTGATCTCGCCGATCGTGGCGTCCGGGCCCGGCACCAGGGTGTTCTCGGCCAGGTCGGCGCCGAAGTACTTCGCGGCCGGGTCCGTCACGACCTCGCGGGGGTCGCCGAGCTTGGCCAGGCCGGCGCGGAAGAACTCGTCCATGCGGAACTTCTCCGGGCCGGCCACCTCGAGCAGGCCGTTGATCGGGGCGCCGACCGCGGTGCGGCCGACCGCCTTGGCGACGTCGTCGCTGGCGATCGGCTGGAAGTAGACCGGGGCGAAACGCACCGTGTCGCCGTCGGTGGCGGCGGCCACCATGCTCTTGGCGAACTCGAAGAACTGGGTGGCGTGCACGATCGAGTACGGGATCTCCGAGTTCTTGATCAGCTTCTCCTGGGCGGCCTTCGCCCGGAAGTAGCCGCTCTGCTGCAGCCGGTCGGTGCCGACGACCGACAGGGCGACGTGGTGGCGGACGCCCGCCTTCGCCTCGGCCGCGAGCAGGTTGCGGGTGGACGTCTCGAAGAACTCCATCACCGCGGCGTCCTCGAACGACGGCGAATTGGACACGTCGATCACCACATCCGCGCCGGTGAGCGCTTCGGCGAGGCCTTCACCGGTGATCGTGTTGACGCCGGTGTTCGGGGAGGCCGCGACCGCCTCGTGACCGTGTTCGCCGAGCCGCGCGACGACCTTCGAGCCGATCAGACCGGTACCGCCGATGACCACGACCTTCATGACAACCTCCTGTGCTCCGGGCGGCCGGTGCCGTCCCGCTGCAAGTCGAGACCGGGCAGCGTGAACGTCTGTGACACCCCTGAGACGCCCGTCACAAACGGAGCCGCCGTCACAAAACGGCGAGCCGTCCGGTCACAGCAGACATCGGACCCCCGAGGAGGTTGCTATGTCGCTCACCGTGGTTCAGGAGGCGCACCCGCCTTTCGTGCCGCCGGGCGCGCACGCCATGACGATCATCATCGAGTACCCGCCGGGCGACCCCGGCACGCCGCCGCACCGGCATCCCGGGCCGGCCTTCGGCTACGTGCTGGAAGGCGAGATGGTCTTCGAACTCGAGGGCCAGCCGCCCCGGGTGGTGCGCGCCGGGGAAGCGTTCTGGGAGCCGGGCGGTGACGTCATCCACTTCCAGGACGGCAACAACCGCGATGACATCCCGGTGCGGTTCCTGGTCACGATGCTGTGCGACCCGGATCAGCCGATGCTCACTCTCGTCGACGAGGACGAACTCCGTACGAAGGAAAGGGTTTTGTCATGAAGATCGCTGTGATCGGTGGGACCGGTCTGATCGGCTCGCGCGTCGTGCGGATTCTGACCGAACGCGGACACGAGGCCGTGCCGCACTCCCCCTCCACCGGCCTGGACCTGCTCAGCGGCAAGGGCCTGCCGGAGGCGCTCGCCGGCGCCGACGTGGTCGTCAACCTGACGAACTCGCCGACGTTCGACGAGGCGTCGCTCGAGTTCTTCCGGACGTCGATGACCAACCTGCTGGCCGCCGCGAAGGACGCCGGCGTCGGGCACGCGGTGATCCTGTCGATCGTGGGTGTCGACAAGGTACCGGACATGGACTACTACCGCGCGAAGGTGCTGCAGGAGGAAATCCTGAAGACCGGCCCGGTGCCGTACTCGATCGTTCGCGCCACCCAGTTCTACGAGTTCGTCGACGCGATGATGTCGTGGACGGCCGACGAGGACACGGTGCGCCTGCCGTCCACGCCGGTGCAGCCGATGGCCGCCGCGGACGTCGCGGAGGCGGTCGCCGAGGTCAGCGTCGGCGAGCCGCTCAACGGCATCCGCAACGTCGGCGGCCCGCAGGTCTTCGCCTTCGACGACCTCGGCAAGATCGCCCTCGGCACCCGCGGCGACCGGCGCGCGGTGATCACCGACCCCACCGCCGGCCTGCTGGCCGCGGTCCCCGGCGACGCGCTGATCGCGCCGCCGGGCGCGATCCTGGCCAAGACCACCTACCTGGAATGGCTCTCCAGCTGATCACTTACGGTCTGCTTCGGTCGCCCTTGCCGAGATGGTACGGGCGACCGAAGCGCCCGTGGCTACACGCGATCAAGCAGCGCGAGACGCCGCAGCCCGACCGCCGGGCTTAAGCAGCGCGACGAAGACCAGCGAGAGACGCGGCAATGCGCCACCCGGCCCCCACGCGATCGCCAGCGGAAGGCGCTGCAGGGCGGCCGGCGCGATCAGGCAACGAAGGGCCCGGCGGGGTGGCCAGCGCGATCAGCCAGCGGAAGACGCCGCAGAACCGCCCGCGCGATCAACCAGCGGAAGACGCCGCAGAGCGGTCCGCGCGATCAGGCGACGGAGGGCGTCGCGGGGCCGCCCGCGGGATCGAGAAGCTGGTCGCCCACGACGGAGAGCAACCGCAACCTCTCGTGGCTCACCGACCCCGGCGTCGCCGTGTACACCACCAGCTGCTGCGACAGATCCGGGTCGATGAGGCGCTGGCAGTCCAGCTCCAGCAGCCCCACCTCCGGATGCTCGAACCGTTTCCGCCCGCAGTACGTGCTCGCCACCGGATGCTCCCGCCACAGCCCGGCGAACTCCTCGCTCGACGCCAGCAGCGCGTCCACGATCGCCGCCGCCCGCGAGCCGGCGCCGTCGCGCAGGAAAGAACCGTGCAGGTCGGCCACGATGATCCGGCTCTGCTCCGGCCGGTCCGCCGCCGGGTGGATCAGGCGCGTCGCCGGGTCGGTGAACCAGCGGTAGTGCTTGCTGCGCGCCAGCCCCGCATATCCCGCGTCATCGCCGAACAGCGCCACCGCAAGCCGGGTCTGCACCAGCGTCTCCCCCAGGTGCGACACCACCTGCGCCGCCGCGTCCCGCAACCCGTCGACGATGCGCAGCATTCCGGGGTTGACGTGCTCGCTGTCCGCTGCCCGGCGCGGCGTCGCGTATCCGCCCAGCCGGAACAGGTGGTCGCGTTCCTCCAGGGACAGGCGCAGCCCGCGGGCGAGCGCCCCGAGCATCTGCTCCGACGGGTGTGGACCGCGCGGCTGCTCCAGCCGCGTGTAGTAGTCGATGGACATGTCCGCGAGCACCGCCACCTCCTCACGGCGCAGCCCCGGGGTGCGGCGCCGCCGCCCGCGGGGCAGCCCCACGTCCTCCGGCTGCAGCGCCTCCCGCCGGGTCCGCAGATATTCGGCCAGCCGAGCGCGATCCACCACGACCTCCGTCAGTGCACGGGAACGAGGCTGAGGGAGTGCTCCCACAGCCGGGCCGCTTCACCCTCGTCGCGGGCGGAGCGGTAGACGGCCAGTTCGGCCGGGCCGCCGGTGAACTGCCCGAAGCCGTCCGGCCCGTAGAGACGGCCACCCAACGCGTCCGGGACGACCGCCGCGTAGAGCGGGGGCAGCACCCCCCGGTCGACGCCTTGGACCAGGACACCCCACCGGTTCAGCCGGGCGAAGATCGCCTCGTGCGGCGCCGGCCGGTCCCGGCCCAGGTTGGGCCCGGCCGCGTAGAGCCCGGTCAGCGTGGTGCCGGGGTGCGCCGCGTTGCTCACGATCCCCCACCCACCGGCCCGGCTGCGCCGGTCCAGCTCCAGGGCGAACAGCAGGTTGGCCAGCTTGGACTGCCCGTACGCGCGCACCGCCAAGTATTTCCGCTCGCTCTGCAGATCGTCCCAGTCGAGCCGGGCCTGCCGGGCGGAACTGCTGGTCAGCGTGGTGACCCGGGCCTGCCCGGCGCGCAGCAGCGGCAGCAGCCCGGTGGTGAGCGCGAAATGCCCCAGGTGGTTGGTGCCGAACTGCAGCTCGAACCCGTCCACCGTGGTGTGCCGGGTGGCCGGCGCCATCACCCCGGCGTTGTTGGCCAGCACGTGGATCGGCCGGTTCTCCGCGACGAGTTCCCCCGCCAGCGCGTGCACCGACGTGAGCGACGCCAGGTCCAGCGACCGCGCCGAGACCCGGGCCGCCGGCACCGCGGCCCGGATCCGGTCCAGCGCCGCCTGACCCTTGCCGGCGTCGCGAACGGCGAGCAGCACCTCGGCCCCCGCGGCGGCCAGCCGGGTCGCCAGCTCCAGCCCCAGCCCGCCGCTGGCCCCGGTCACCAGGGCGAGCCGCCCGCCCAGGTCAGGCACCGCCGGCATCGACACTTTCCTCATGACATCTCCCAGTGAACAGGTGTTTCCTCCACGGTGCTCCGGGCCGGGAACGGCAACCATGGTCCGCTGATGCAAGGCTCAGCGCCGGTGCCAGCCGCCCAGTTTCGCCGGGTCCACCACGATCCAGACGACCGCGACGCGGCTGCCGCGTAGCTGCACAGCGGCCACCGCCAGGGCCCGGCCGGCACACCACAGCGCCAGCCCGGGGGCGCCGTTCACCGACTCCACCGTCAACTCGGTGCCGATCTCCACGCCGAGCAGGAGTGAGATCAGCCGGGCGGTGTGCGCGGCACCGAAGATCGGCGTCCAGCCGTCGCACACGGCGACGGCGTCGGCGTTCAGCACCGCCCGGATACCGTCGATGTCCCGCCCCCGGCAGGCGTCGGCGAGCCTGCCCACGACATCGTCAGGACGAGCGCGCATGCTCGAATCGCGCGGGCGGCTCACCGCCGGTGACGAACTCCCGGCGCGGGTCCTGCACCGAGGCGAGCGAGACGATGTCGCGGCCGTACAGGGCCGCCGTCAGCCAGACCGCGAGCACCCGGACCTTGCGCTCCCAGCTCGGCACGGCCAGCACGTGGTAGCCCCGGTGCATGAGCCAGGCCGGCAGCCCCTTGATGACGATCCGCCGGTACTGGAAGATGCCCCGGCCCAGACCGAGCGTGGCCACCGTACCCAGGCTGTGGTGTTTGTAGTGGCGTGGCTCGCGCCCGCGCAGCGTGGCGACGATGTTGCTGGCGAGCAGTTTGCCCTGGCGCACCGCGTGCTGCGCGTTGGGGACCGTGGCCGTGCCGGGCATCGCGAGGTCCGGGATGGCGGCGTCGTCGCCGGCGCCCCAGGCGTCCGGGACCGGTTCGGTCTCGGTGCCGACCCGCAGGTCGGTGCGGACGAGCAGCATGCCGCGGCCGTCGACGGGCAGGTCGGTGTGGCTGCGCACCATCGGGTTGGCGCCGTTGCCGGCGGTCCACACGATCAGGTCGGAGTCGAACTCCTCGCCGGTGGAGAGCACCACATGCCCGTCCTCGGCGGAGACCAGCTGGGCGCCGAGGTGGACGTGCGCGCCGCGCTTCTCCAGGTGCCGCACCACCCAGCGGCCGGGTTCGTCGGTGACCTCGGGCAGGATCCGGTCGCGGGCCTCGACCAGGTGGAAGCTCAGCTCGTCGCGGTCCAGCTCGGGATACTTGCGGATCATCGCGGTGGCGAGCGACAGCAGCTCGCCGATGCCCTCGACGCCGGAGAAGCCGCCGCCGACGAAGGTGACGGTCAGCAGCCGCCGGCGCTGCGGTCCGGGCGGCAGGGTGGCGGCCCGGTCGAAGGCGGTCAGCAGCCGGTCGCGGATCGCGACCGCCTCCTCCACGTGCTTGAGGCCGATGGCCTGCTCGGCCACGCCGGGGATGGCCAGCTTGCGGCTCACCGCGCCGGCGGTCACCACCACGATGTCGTACGACAGCTCGTACTCGGGGCCCTCGACCGGGCGTACGGTCGCCGTGCGGTGGGCGTGATCGAGCGCGACCACCCGGCCCGGGACGAGCCGAGTGTGCCGCAGGTGCCGGCGGTGCGACACCGCGGCGTGCCGGGCCTCGACCGAGCCGGCCAGCACCTCGGGCAGGAACGGCTGATACGTCATGTACGGCCGCGGGTCGACCACCACGACGCGCGCCTCGTCGCGCCGCAGTTTCTTCTCCAGCTTCCAGGCCGTGTAGAAGCCCGCGTAGCCGCCCCCGACCACCAGAATCGTTCGCATACCGCCTAGGACCGGATAGCGGGCGGTTTTGTGACGTCAGATCGCGGTGAGTTTCTCCGGGTTCATGATCCACAGCAGCTGGTCGATGCCGTCGTCCGACGCGGTGATCGCCAGCACGGCGGCGACCCGGCCGTCGCGCAGCAGCACCGCGGAGGGCTGCCCGTTCGTCTCGGCGAAGCGCACCTCGACGCCGTCCCAGAACCAGCCGGCGATCACGTGGAACATGTTGGCCAGCTTCATCACGCCGGTCACCGGGAAGCGGGACACCTGGCGGGCGCCGTTGCCGTCGGAGAGGCTGACGACGTCGACGGCGAGCAGCCGTTCCAGCGCGGCCATGTCGCCGGAGCGGGCGGCCTCGACGAACGTGGTGAGCAGCCGCTTCTGCGCCTCGGTGCTGACCGGGGCGCGCCGCTCACCGGTGACGTGCTTGCGGGCCCGGCTGACCAGCTGCCGCACCGCGGGTTCGGTCGACTGCAGGATGTCGGCGATCTGCCCGTACGGATAGTCGAAGGCCTCCCGCAGCACGTACGCTGCGCGCTCGTTGGGGGTGAGTTTCTCCATCAGGATCAGCGCCGCGAACTCCAGGGCCTCGCCCCGCTCCGCGCCCAGGTACGGGTCGGCGCTGGTGTCGACGGGTTCCGGCAGCCACGGCCCGATGTAGGTCTCGCGCCGCACCCGGGCGGACTGCAGGGCGTTGATCGCCAGCCGGGTCGTGGTGGTGGCCAGGAACGCGGCCGGGTTGATCACCTCACTGCGGTCGGTCGTCTGCCAGCGCAGCCACACGTCCTGCACCAGGTCCTCGGCCTCGGCGGCGCTGCTGAGCATCCGGTAGGCGATGCCGAACAGACGGGGCCGGACGCTGGTGAAGACTTCCACGGCCTCCTGCAGATCATCTTCCACCCGCCCACCTTTGCACGTGTCACACCGTGGACGGCTGTCTGGTCTCAGAACGTGACGACCATCAAACGAAGGAGCCGCGCCATGAGACCCACTGTCGTCCTCGTCCACGGGGCGTTCGCGGAATCGGCCAGCTGGAAGCCGGTCATCGAGCTGTTGCAGGCCAACCGGGTGCCGGTGATCGCGGCCGCGAATCCGCTGCGCAGCCTGCCCGGTGACGCCGCCTACCTGCGCGACGTGCTCGCCACCGTGGACACTCCGATCGTGCTGGCCGGGCACTCGTACGGCGGCATGGTGATCACCGAGGCGGCGGCCGGCAACGACCGGGTGGCCGGGCTGGTCTACGTCTGCGCGTTCGCCCCGGAGGCGGGTGAGTCGGCGTTCGCGCTGGCGAACCGGTTCCCCGGCGGCACCCTCGGTGACGCGCTGGCCGCGTACCCGCTGTCCGAAGGGGTTCACGAGTTCGTGATCCGCCCGGAGGCCTTCCACCACCAGTTCGCCGCCGAGCTGCCGGCCCACCAGGCGGCGGTGATGAGCGCCACCCAGCGGCCGGTCACCGATGTGGCGCTGACCGAGGGGTTGCCGACGGCGACGCCCGCGTGGCGTTCGGTCCCGTCGTGGTTCGTCTTCGGCGACCGCGACCTGAACATCCCGGTCGCGGCGCACCGGTTCATGGCCGAGCGGGCCGGCGCGAAGGGCGTCCGTGAGGTGTCCGGCGCCTCGCACGCGATCAGCGTGTCGCATCCGGAGTCGGTGACCGCCTCGATCCTGGAGGCGGTGGACGCGCTCTAGCCGCGCGGGGAGAGCCCGGCCTGGCGGTAGCACTCGTCGACCAGCTCGGCGGTCGCCACCGACCCGTCGAGGTCGACCGGGAAGGGCCGGGGGTCGATGAAGCGGGCCAGCTGATAGGTGTAGGAGGTCTGGTCGCCGAGGGCCTCGTCCTCGGTGCGGCCGCCCCGGGTGACGGTGATCCGGTTGTCGAAGTGCGGGATGGCGAACGAGCGCACCGTGGCCTCGCCCTCGGTGCCGGTGACCGTCCAGGTCATCACCCGCTCGGCGGCGTCCATGTCCCACCGGCAGTGCCCGGTGACCCCGTTGCCGTAGTCGAGGTCGGCCCGCATCGACGCGTCCACCTCGGGCGCCCACAGGGTGGCCTCGACGCCGGTGATCCGGGGCGCGGCGCCGATCCAGGTGCCGAGGACCCGGGCCGCGTCGAGCACGTAACAGCCGAGGTCCATGGTGGCGCCGCCGGCCAGCGGCAGCGACCAGCGCGGATCGGTGCCCGGCGGCGCCGGGATGGCCAGCACCAGCTCGACGCGCCGGATCTCGCCGAGCTCTTTCGCGGTGACCAGGTCGTGCAGGCGCTGGTTGACCGGGTGGTGCCGGTAGTGGAAGGCCTCGACGAGCCGCCCGGGCGCCGTGCGGGCGGCGTCGCGCACGGCGCGGCTCTGCTCGGCGTTGCTGCTCAGCGGTTTCTCGCTGAGCACGTGCTTGCCGGCCTGCAGGGCGGCGAGGTTCCACTGCGCGTGCAGCGAGTTGACCAGCGGGTTGTAGATCAGGTCGACGTCGGGGTCGGCGATCACGTCGGCGTAGGTGTCGTGCACGCGGGTGATGCCGTGCTCGGCGGCGAACGCCTCGGCCCGGCCCCGGTCGCGGGCCGCGACGGCGGCGAGATCGTGCCCGAGCACGCGGGCCGGAGTGACGATGGCCGCGCCGGCGATCCGCGCGGCGCCGAGGATGCCGATGCGCACGTCTACCTCCCGGGGTTGTGGGCAGCATCCCAGAAGGCCGGGCCCGCCCGCCAGAGCATCCGGCGGCTGTGGACGCTCTCCACCGCGACGGCGGCGGTGAGCGCGGCCGCGACCAGCAGCAGCGCGGCGGCCGGCAACCACGGTCCGACGCTGGTGCGCCCGGCGATCCCGGCGCTGAACTCGCCGAGGCCGAGCGCCGGGCCGAGCAGATCCGGCAGCAGCACCCCGACCAGCGCGCCGGTGGCGAATGCGACCGCCACCGGCGGCACCACCTCGTAGAGCAGCAGCCCGCGGCCCTGCCGCAGGGACAGGCCCATGGTGTGCAGGCGGGAGAGGGCGCGGATCCGGGCGGGCGCGTCCGCCAGGACGATGAGGACGACCGCCAGCAGGGCGAGCAGCGCGGCCCCGGCCGTACCGGCCGCATAGGTGAAGTCGAGCACGCCGTTGACGCCGCCGCGGCCCAGCGCGGCGCGGTGCTGCGCCCAGGTGGTGACGGTGGCCCGGTGCGGCAGTGCGGCCACCTCGACCGGCTGGCCCAGCACCCGGCTCAGGTTCGCCCGCTGCCCCTCGTCGCCCGCCGCGCGCAGCGCCTGCGGGTCGAAGCCGTCGCCGCTGACCAGGAACCGGTTCGGCACGAGCGGCTGGAACTCGGGGACCGGCAGCGACTGCCACGGCAGCGCGACGAACCGGCGCGCGCCGGTCTGCAGGGTGGGCAGGCCGTCGGCGACGCGGGCGACCCGGAACTGGTAGCGGCGGCCCTGCAGCTCGACGGTGCCGCCGGCGCCCACCTCGGCGGCGATCTCCGGCGACACCACGGCCGGGGCGGGTCCGGTGCGGTCGCCTGCGAGTCCCGTGGTCACGAGCACCTGAGCCTGGGTGCGCCGACCGGACGCCGATGTCAGCGCGGCGCCCGGTTCCAGCACCACCGGGGCGACCGCGTCCACGCCGGGCACGGCCGCCAGCAGTCGCCCGGTGTCCGGGGCGAAGGCGAACCCGTCGACCCGGGCGTCGGCGGCGACCTCCCGGTCGGTGGCGCGGTCGCGGGCGTCGCTCACGGTGGCGCTGACCGCGGCCAGGAACACGCCGGTCACCACGGCGACGACCAGGACCGCGAGCGGTCCGGCGTGCAGCCGGGCGCCGCGGCCCGCCCTGGCCAGCCCGAGGAACGGCACGGCGCCACGCGCCCGCGCGGCCAGCCTGCCGAACAACTGCAACGGCCACGGCAGCAGACGTACGGCGACCAGCGCCGCGCTCACACCCAGCAGCACCGGAACCGAGACGAGGTAGAGGTCCACGCTGTCGGAGGGCGCCAGCCCGCGCCGCCGGACCAGGGTCACGCCCAGCACGGCGAGCAGCACCACGAAGGCCTCCGCGGTGAGCCGCCAGACTCGCCTTCCGGCCGTGCCGCTCCCGGCGACGGCCAGCAGCGGGGCGGCGAGCAGCGCCACCAGCCCGGCCAGCGCCAGCAGCACCCCGTCGGCCGGGTCCGGCCGGCCCGGGACGAGCTGGGCGAGCGCCCACCCGGCGAGGACGGCGGCGGGCACGACCACGGCCGTCTCCCCCAGCGTCCGGGCGACGATCGCCCGGTTTCCCGCGCCGCGGGCCCGCAGCAGCGCGAACTCGGGGCGGCGGCGGTCGGTCATCACCGCGGCGGCGAGCACGATCAGCCCGAGCAGGGTGGCGGCCAGTCCGGCGCGGACCACGGCGAGCAGTGCGCGTACCCCCTGCAACCGCCGGTCGAAGCCGGCCAGCACGTCGTCTGCGGTGGTGGCGAGCGCGACCTGCCCGGCCGGGGCGGCCCGCCGCGCCGCGGCGACCGCGCCGGTGATCGCCGGCAGGTCGGCGGCGCGAAGCCGGCCGGCGGCCAGGTGGTAGCGCCACTCGTAGTCCAGAAGGCCGGTGGCCCGGCCCGCCCGGGCCACCCCGGAGGCGTCGGTGAGCAGGAAGAGCCGCGACGTGGTGGCCTCGCGCGGATCGGGGCAGGCGACCGGCACGGTGGCCAGGCCGTCCCAGTACGCCGCCGCCGGGTCACGCGGCGCGAAGACCCCGACGACCGTGATCGGCGCCGTTCCGCGGTCGCTGGTCAGGCGCAGGCTCGAGCCCGGCCGCAACCGGGCGCTCGCGTCCGCCAGGACCTCCGTGACCGTTCCCGGCCGGGGCAGCCGCCCGGAGATCAGCCGCACCGCGCTCTCGTAGCCACTCTGGTAGCGGACCTGCACCTCGGGCCGGCACGACCCGGCGAAGGGCGGCGGCCCGGCGGGCTCGATCTCCTCCGGCCCGATCTTCGCGGCGAACCAGCGGTCCCGCACCAGCTCCGGCAGCGGCGCGGGCAGGCCGCGTTCGAGGGTGGACAGCCGTCCGGCGGCGGCCTCCGGCGTGGACTCCCCGGCCACCGCCCGGTAGATCAGGTCCCGCGAGAGGTAGGGCACCGCCGCGGCCTCGTCCCGCAGCCCGCGGTCGGTGAAACCGTTGGCGGCCCGGGGCAGCGCGGTGAAGACCAGCGCGGCGGCGAGGGCCAGGACCGCCAGCAGGCCGAGGTGTCCGGCGTTCGCCCGCATCCGGCGCAGCACCGCACCCACTCGCGTCCTCCCCCGAAGATCCACCGCGACCGTCCGATCGTGACACAACGTAACGCAAACGAACAACAAACACTGCAACGCGGCCCCTAGGGCATTGATTTGCGTCGAGGAGGTTTCCGGCTCTTGCCAGACCCATCAACACTTACCTATTCTCCCGGGAAAGCGCTTACCCGGTGCTCAGAGGCATCGGATCGACAGTCGAGGCGGCGGAGCCGACGGCGGATGACACAGGTCCCGCCGCCGATGAAGCACGCCCATCCCCATGGACATCGGTCAATGCGTCATCGGCACCGAGGGTGTACGCCACGACCAGACAGGTGAGGCGAGAATGAATCGACCGGCGAAACTGCGAGTCCGGGCGGCACTGGCCGCCGCGGTCACCGCGGCCGCGGGTGGCGCGATCGCCGTCGCGCTGCCGACGCACCAGGCGTCGGCAGCGGTCGGCGGCGTCACCGGCTTCGCGACCGCCAACGGCGGAACCACCGGCGGCGCCGGCGGCACACGGGTGCGGGCCACCACCGGCACCGCGATCCACACCGCGCTGTGCACCCGGGCCAGCAGCAGCACCCCGATCATCATCGAGGTAGAGGGCACCATCAACCACGGCAACACGGCGAAGGTCTCCGGCGACAGCTGCAACACCGCCGCCGGCCTGATCGAGCTCAAGCAGATCAGCAACGTCACCATCGTGGGCGTGGGCGGCGGCGCGGTCTTCGACCAGCTGGGCATCCACATCCGGGACTCCAGCAACATCATCATCCAGAACGTGACCGTCCGGAACGTCAAGAAGTCGGGCTCGCCGACCTCCAACGGCGGCGACGCGATCGGCATGGAGAGCACCGTCCGCAACGTCTGGGTCGACCACGTCACCCTGGAGGCCTCCGGCGGCGAGTCGGAGGGCTTCGACGGCCTGTTCGACATGAAGAACGACGTCGAGTACGTGACGCTGTCCTACAGCATCCTGCGCAACTCCGGCCGCGGCGGCCTGA
This sequence comes from Actinoplanes sp. NPDC024001, assembly GCF_040638955.1. NCBI lineage: Bacteria > Bacillati > Actinomycetota > Actinomycetes > Micromonosporales > Micromonosporaceae > Actinoplanes > Actinoplanes sp. NPDC024001. The sequence goes on along the minus strand of NZ_JBEZZB010000036.1, from coordinate 24,967 downwards.
TCGGCTCCAGCGAGACCGACACCGGCAGCGGCAACATCACGTTCCACCACAACAAGTACGAGAACATCGACTCGCGCACGCCGCTGCTGCGCGGCGGCATCGCGCACATCTACAACAACCACTACGTCTCGCTGAACGAGTCCGGCATCAACTCGCGGGCCGGGGCGCGGGCCAAGGTGGACAACAACTACTTCAAGGACTCCAAGGACGTCCTCGGCACCTTCTACACCGACCAGGCCGGGTACTGGCAGGTCAGCGGCAACATCTTCGACAACGTGACCTGGTCGGCGCCGGGCACCGACAACAAGCCGGCCGGGCCGAACGTCACCTCCAACACGAGCGTGAGCGTGCCGTACTCGTACGCGCTGGACAACGCGTCCTGCGTGCCGAACATCGTCAGCCAGACCGCGGGCGCCAACAAGGGCCTGCAGGTGTCCACCGGCAGCTGCTCGGTGACCACCGGCCCGACCTCGAACCCGCCGTCGTCGCCCGCGCCCTCCTCGCCCGCCCCCTCGTCGCCCGCGCCGTCCTCCCCGGCGCCGTCGCAGCCGTCCGGCACCAACCTGAGCATCGGCGCCGGCGCCGACGGCTCCAGCAAGGCCGACGGCACCAGCTACGGCAACGTCAAGGACGGCAACATGAGCACCTACTGGTCGCCGAGCGGCACCACCGGCGACATCTCGGTCAAGTGGAGCTCCGCCAAGACCATCTCGAAGGTCAACATCCGGGAGGCCTCCGGCGCGACCGGCGTGATCGGCAACTGGCAGGTCCTCAACGGCAGCACGGTGCTGGCCTCCGGCACCGGCGCGAAGCTGATCAGCTTCGCCGCCACCTCCACCACCAAGCTCACCTTCCGGATCACCAGCGCCTCCGGCACCCCGCGGGTCGCCGAGTTCGAGACGTACGCCTGAGCGCACGGTGCCCTCCCACCTCGCGGATGGGAGGGCACCGTCGTGCTCAGCGGGTCAGCAGCGGCTCCAGTACGTCGTACACGTGGGTGTTGGGGTGTTTGCCGGTGAAGTTCTCGGCCTTCGGGCCGTAAGCGGTGACCGGAACGTCCTGGCCGGTGTGGCCGGTGGTCGTCCAGTCGATGACGAACTGGAAGTCGCTGCCCTTGACCGGGAACGGACCGTCCTCGACGGACGCGCCGGTGCCGGACTCGTCGTCGGCGTCGACGTCCTCGACGGCCAGGCCGCCGGTCTCGTGGTCGCCGGTCACCACGACCAGGGTGTCGCGGTGCACGGCGGCGTAGGCGCGGGCCACCGCGACCGCCTTGTCGAGCTCGCCCATGGTCTGCAGGGTGCGCCGGCCGTTGTTGCGGTGCGCGAACTCGTCCACGCCCTCCTCCTCGACCATCAGGAAGAAGCCGTCCCGGTCGGTGGAGAGGTTGGCGAGGGCCTTCTTGGTCATCGTGGCGAGGCTGACCACCGGGTCGTAGATGTCGCCCTGGCCCTCCGCGCGCTGCTGGAACATCTCCTGGTTGGCGAAGAGGCCAAGCAGCTTGCCGGGCCGGGCCGCGGCCAGCTGGGCCGGGGTGGAGACGTACTGGTAGCCGGCGGCGCGGGCCTGCGCGATCAGGTTGCCCTTGGTGCCTCGGCTGCCCTCGGTCGGGTCCTCGGCCGGCGCGTCCGGGTAGGCGCCCGGGGTGCCGGCCGGCAGCCACCAGTCCTCGCCGCCGCCGAGGATGACGTCCGGCTTGGACTTCTCCAGGTATTGCCGGGCGATGTCGTCCTGGGCGGCCCGGTCGGTGGAGTTGGAGAAGAACGCCGCCGGGCTGGCGTCGGTCACCTGGGCGGTGGTGACCAGGCCGGTCGCCTTGCCGGCGGCCTTGGCCTGCGCGCCGAGGATGGGCAGCGGGTTGCCGTCGGTGTCGACGCTGATCGCGCCGTTGTAGGTGCGCACCCCGGTGGCCCAGGCGCTCGCCCCGGCGGCCGAGTCGGTGATCGCCGACTCCGGGTCGTCCGGGCTGGTGGTGAGCTGGCCGGAGACCGGCAGCCGGTCCATCACCAGCTGGCCGTCCATGCCGGCGTAGAACAGCCGGGCGGCCTCGCGGTGGGCGGCGGCCATGCCGTCGCCGTTGATGAAGATGACGTTGCGGACTCCGGGACGGCCCCGTTCGGGCGCGCCGGCTCCGGCCTGGCTCAACGGGTTCACCAGGGTCAGGCCGGCGGCGGCCACCGCACCCGCCACCACTGGCGCGGCCAGCCACCGCACAGTACGGACGAACATGTCTCCCCCTCCAGCGTCGTCGATGGGCGTCGATGTCGATTAAACGCCTACCGGGGAGACGGCACAGGGTGAACGGCTACAACTCGTAGCTGTGCGGGCCGGCGTGACCGGCCGGGAGCAGGCAGTCGTCGTGCTCGGCCGGGCAGACGGTGTCGCACGGTTCGAGCGCGACGACCTCGCTGCCGTCCGCCGCCCAGCGCACCCACCACCACTGGTCGCCACCCTCGGCGGCCAGGGCGAACGCTATGTGGCTGCCGTCGTGGCCGGCCACCAGCTCACACCGCACGTCGCGTGGGGGAAGACCGGCCCGCTGCCGCAGGCCGAGCAGGATCGCGAAGTCGTCGTTCGCGACCGTGGAAGCAGCCACGCACCGCGTCCCCTCGGGGGCCGCCTGCCAGCTACGGTCCGCCATCGTCACGGCAGCAATGTACCCATCCGGGACGGGTCTCGACCCTCGCCCCCGCGATCACGTCGGCGGACGGGCGCGTGGCTGCGCCGACCGGTCCTGCCCTACTGCTGGGCGCCGAGGGTCACCTTGGCGCTGCCCGGTTTGCCGCCCCGGGTGTAGTCGACCGTGACGGTGTCACCGGGCCGCTTGGTCAGTGTCACGGCCGCCAGATCGTTGGTGCTGGTGACCGGTTTGCCGTCGATGCTGGTGATCATGTCGCCGGTCTGCAGGCCGGCCTTGGCAGCCGGCCCGTTCGGCACCACCGACCGCAGGTAGACGCCGCCCGGCTGCCCCTGGGTGGGCGGCACCGTGATCACGCTGACGCCGAACCAGGCGTGCGTCACCGTACCGTTCTCGATGATCTCGTCGGAGACGAGTTTCGCCAGGTCGACCGGGATGGCGAAGCCGAGGCCGATGTCGCCGGCGCTGCCGCCGCCCCCGGCCGAGCTGGGAATCGTCGCGCCCGCCGAGGGCACCCCGATCAGCTGGCCCGCGCAGTTGACCAGCGCGCCGCCGCTGTTGCCGGGGTTGATCGCGGCGTCGGTCTGCAGCGCCGAGACCAGCAGCGCGTTCTCGCCGTCGTCGCCGGGCACCTCGATGGTGCGGTCCAGAGCGCTGACGATGCCCGAGGTGACCGTGTTGGACAGCCCGAGCGGGGCGCCCAGCGCGACCACCGGCTGGCCGACGACCACGTCCTTGGACTGACCGAACGGGATGACCGGCAGCTTCTCCTGCCCGTCGACCTTGATGACGGCGAGGTCCGCCTTGGGGTCGCGGCCGGTGATCGTGGCCGGCACGCTGCGGCCGTCGTTGAACAGCACGCTGACCTGGCCGCCGTCGGCCGCCACCGAGATCACGTGGTTGTTGGTCAGGATGTAGCCGTCGTCGCGGATCACCTCGCCGGAGCCGGTGCCGCCGGTCTCGGCGTTGCTCGCCGAGATCGTCACCACCGACGGCAGCGTCTTCTCGGCGACCTCGGTGGCCGCGCAGGTGGCCGCCTTCGCGGTGCCCGCGACCGCGGACGGGCCGTCGGACGGGCTGCCCGAGGACGGCTCGTTCGCGTTGACCACGAAACCGCCGATCACCGCACCGAGCACGGCGGCGATCGCCGCGCTGACCCAGACCCGCCAGCCCCATGCGCTGCCGGTGTGCGAGGTGTCCATGTTCCACCGTCCTAGCCGAGCCGTAGCCGAAATTCCGCCCGTCCAGGAAAGGCCACGACGCCGGTGGCGGCATCCCCCGTCAGGGGTGAGTGCGACTCGGGTTTCACCCGGGACGGACGATGCGCCGGGCACGCCGTGGGCGCGACGGTGGAGACCACACCGGGGACAGCGAGCCGCGAAAGGGCACCTGACGATGACACCGAACACGCGGGGTGACGTCTTCGTCATCTTCGGCATCACCGGCGACCTGGCCCGGGTGATGACCTTCCGCTCGCTCTACCGGCTGGAACTTCGCCGGCTGCTGGACTGCCCGATCGTCGGGGTGGCGGTCGACGACTGGAGCCACGACGACCTGGCCGGTCACGCCCGTGCGGCGATCGAGGGCGCCGGCGAGAAGATCGAGGAGGAGACGTTCGAGCGGCTCACCGGGCGGATGAGTTACCTGAGCGGCGACTTCGGCGACGCCGGCACCTACCGCCGGGTCGGCGAGGCGATCGGTGACGCCGCGGTGCCGGTGTTCTACCTGGAGATCCCGCCGTTCCTGTTCGGCCGGGTCACTGCGGGATTGGCCGAGGCCGGCCTGGTCCGCGCCGGGCGGGTCGTGGTGGAGAAACCCTTCGGCCACGACACCGGGTCGGCGGTCGCGCTGGCCGCCGAGATCCACCAGCACATCCCCGAGGAGCAGTTGTTCCGCATCGACCACTTCCTCGGCAAGATGGGGCTGGAGGAGCTGATCTACTTCCGGTTCGCCAACACGCTGCTGGAACCGGTGTGGAACCGCAACTACGTCGAATCCGTCGAGATCACCATGGCGGAGAGCTTCGGCGTCGCGGACCGCGGCCACTTCTACGACCCGGTCGGCGCGGTCCGCGACGTCGTGGTCAACCACCTGATGCAGGTGCTGGCGGCCGGGGCGATGGAGTCGCCGGCCGGTCACGACCCGAGCATGTTGAAGAACACCCAGCTGGCGCTCTGGCGCGCGGTCGCCGAGGCCGAGCCCGCGCACTACGTGCGCGGGCAGTACACCGGCTACCAGCAGATCCCCGGCGTCGCCGCCGATTCACCGACCGAGACGTACGCGGCGATGCGCCTCGACATCGACAACTGGCGCTGGTCCGGGGTGCCGTTCTTCATCCGGACCGGCAAGCGGCTGCCGGTCACCCAGACCGAGTTCCGCCTGGTCTTCAAACGCCCGCCGAAACTCGGCCTGCGAGTGCCCGGCATGACGCACCGGCCCGAACCCGACCAACTGGTGATCAAACTCGACCCGTCGACCGGAATGCGCCTTCAGATGCAGGCGCACCGCTCCGACGCCGAGGGCCCCGAACCGGTCACCCTCGACATGGAGTTCGCCCAGGAGGGCGGCGAGGGCCCGACCCCGTACGAGGTGCTGCTGCACGCGGCGCTGCTCGGCAACAGCACCCGCTTCCAGCGGCAGGACGGCGTCGAGGAGACCTGGCGGATCATGCAACCGCTGATCGACGACCCGCCGCCGGTCGAGCCGTACGAGCCCGGCACGTGGGGCCCGCCCGGCGCCGACCGGCTCGTCGCCGGCCACGGCGGCTGGCACGGCCCCTGGGTGGCGCCATGACCGCCGAAAGCCACCCCTCGGCGACGGTGTGGCCGCGCGTCGAGGCCGCGGTGGCGGACGTGCCCGGCCTGTCCCTGGCCGGCGGGGAGATCCTGCGGCTGACCGACCGCGCGGTCACCGTCTCCGGCCATCTCGGCGACCAGCCGGTGATCGTGAAGGTCTACCTCACCCGGGGCGGCGCCTGGCAGCCGGCCGTCCTGCGCCTGGCCACCGTGGGCCGGCACCGCTGGCCCACCTGAGGTCAGCGGCCGCCGATCAGGATGGACAGGCCGATCACGATCAGGACCACCGGCAGCACCAGGTGGCCCCATCGGGCGAGCGTGCGGGCCACCGGCGGCCGGGTGGCCAGGAACAGGCCGGCGGCGCACCAGACGGCAACGCCCGCCAGGAAGACCGCGATATAGGTGGTCATGCCGCCGAGCCCGGCGACGGTGAAGACCGGGACGTAGACGCCGATGTTGTCGCCACCGTTGGCGAAGGTGACCGCGGCCACCTGTAGGACACCGACCGCCTCCGGGGCGTCGCCGCCCTCGTCGGCGCCGCGGTCGCGCCACACCTGCCAGGCGGCGCGCAGGCCGAGGAAGAGCGGCAGCAGGCCGAGGTAGGGGACGGCGGCCCCGGGCAGCAGGCCGGCCCCGAGGGCGCCGACCACCGCAACGGCGAGGATGCCGAGCAACCCCAGGTACTGGCCGGCGACGACCCGCCAGGCGCTGCCCGGCCGGCCGAAGAAGACGGCCAGCAGCACCAGGTCGTCGATGTTCGTCACCGCGAACATGCCGGCCGCCTGGCCCAGTGTCGACAGTCCCAACCCTGCTCCCCGCTCGCCCAACCCTGCTCCCCGCTCGATGTCGTACCGCTGTGCCAGGATGGCGCACGTGGACGCCGAGGCCTTCACCACCATGATCGCGCCGCTGCGCGGTGAGCTGCACGCCCACTGCTATCGGATGCTCGGTTCGGTGCACGACGCCGACGACGCCCTGCAGGAGACCCTGGTGCGGGCCTGGCGGGCGATCGGCCGGCTCGACGACCACGCCGGGCTGCGGCCGTGGCTGTTCCGGATCGCGACCAACCGCTGCCTCACCATGCTCACCGGCCGGCCCCGCCGGGAGCTGCCGGCCGGCGTCGACGCCGCCTGGCTGGAGCCGTACGCGGACGAGCACCTCGGCCCGGAGGCGCGCACGGTGGCCCGGGAGAGCATCGAGCTCACCTTCGTGGTGGCGCTGCAGCGGCTGTCCGCCCGGCAGCGGGCCGTGCTGCTGCTGCGCGACGTGCTCGGTTTCAGCTCGCGCGAGGTCGCCGAGCAGCTCGACTCCAGTGTCGGCGCGGTCGACAGCGCGATGCAGCGGGCCCGCAAGGCCCTGGACCAGGCCGATCCCGGACCCAGCCAGCAGGTGACACTCGCCGGTCTGGGTGAGCCGGCGGTCCGCGACCTCGCCCGGCGCTACACGGTGGCCTGGGAGTCCGGCGACGTGGACGCGATCGTGGGCATGCTCACCGCGGACGCCCGCTACTCGATGCCGCCGTTGCCGCTGCTCTACACCGGTGTCCCGGCGATCCGCGGGTTCCTGCTCGACGGGCCGCTCGACTGCCGGTGGCGGTTCCGGCCGGCCACCGCGAACGGGCAGGTGGCGTTCGGGACGTACCGGTGGGACGACGAGCGGCGCGCCTTCGTACCCGGTGGGCTGGATCTGCTGCGGCTGCGCGGCGACCGCGTCGCCGAGGTCGTGTCGTTCCTGGAGGCGGATCTGACCCGGTTCGGCCTGCCGGCGACATTGCCCGCCTGAGGGCGATGGATTTGCGGCGGCAGCCGGGTTGTAGGGGTATGAGCGACGAGAAAATCATCACCGGCCTGATCGAACGCTGGGTGGCCGCGATCCGCGCCACCGACCTGGACGGCGTGCTCGCCGACCACACCGACGACATCGTGATGTTCGACGTGCCGCCGCCGCAGGACGGCGCCCGCGGCATCGACGCCTACCGGGCCACCTGGCCGCCGTTCTTCACCTGGATCCGTGGCGGGGCGGTCTTCGAGCTGGTCAGCACGGAGGTCACCGCCGGGGCCGACATCGCCTACGCCCAGCTGCTGCTGCGCTGCGGCTCGCCGGGAGCCCTGGAACGTCACCCGGACCACCGGCTGCGCATCACGCTGGGCCTGCGCAAGGAGGCCGGCCGCTGGCTGATCGCGCACGAACACCACTCGTTCCCGCTGGCCGGGGACTCGTCGGCGGAGATCCGGGAGCTGCACGACGCGTGGTTCGCCGCCACCGCGGCCGGGGACCTCGACGCCCTGATGGCGCCGATCGCCGAGGACGTGGTGTCCTACGAGCACGAGGCGCCGCTGGCGTACACCGGGCGCGCCGAGGTCCGCGAGGTCTGCCGCCGCGGGCTAGAAGCCGGCGGCGGGCCGGTGAGCTGGCAGGTCCCGGACCTGACCGTGGTGACCGACGGGGACCTGGCGGTGGCGTGGGGCCTCAACCACATCGAGGGCCCGGGCGTGCCGGAGACCTGGTCGCGCGGCACCCGGGTCTTCCGGCGCACCGACGGGCGGTGGGAGATGGTGCACCAGCACCTCTCCTACCCCGTCGACACCGGGAAACCCTAGAGTGTGCTGATGTCGAGGGTCCTGTTCACCGTCGCCTTCGCGATCGCGGTGCTCGTCTCGTTCAGCCTGCACGAAGCCGGGCACATGCTGACCGCGAAGCGGTTCGGCATGCGGGTGAAGCGCTACTTCGTCGGCTACGGCCCGACGGTGTTCTCCTGGCGCCGCAACGGCACGGAGTACGGCCTGAAGGCCATCCCCGTCGGCGGCTTCTGCAAGATCGCCGGCATGGTGCCGGACGACCCGGTGGAACCGGCGGACCGGCACCGGGCGATGTGGCGCTTCCCGCTGTGGAAACGCACCGTGGTGATGGCGTCCGGGGCGCTGACCCAGTTCGGGCTGGCGATCGTCGCGCTGTGGTTCGCGGCGGCCTGGGTCGGCGTGCCCAACCTCGACTACCCGCAGACACCGGCGCAGTACGCGGCCCAGCCCGCCGCGATCCTGGTCGGTGACTGTGTGACGCCTGAGGCCGCGCGGGCCTGCACCAGCGCCGACCCGGCGTCCCCGGCACGAGCCGCGGGCCTGCGCGACGGCGACGTGGTGACCGCGGTCGGCGGGACAGCGGTGAGCTCCTTCGGCGACCTCGTGTCGGCGGTCCAGCGAAGCACCCCGGGTCCGGTCGAGATCGCCTTCACCCGGGACGGGCGGGGCGGCACGGTGACGGCCGATCTGAGCGCGGTCCAGCGCCCGGATCCGGCCGGCACCGTCCGCACCACCGCGGCCCTCGGTGTCGACCTGCGGATCTCCGCGCCGCGGGAGATCACCTACGGGCCGGCCGGCGCGTTCGGGGCGACCGTGACGTACTCCGGCTGGCTGGCCGGGCAGACCGTGGAGGCCGCCCAGCGGATCCCGGCGAAGGTGCCGGCGCTGTGGCGGTCCGTCACCGGCGACGAACGGGACCCGGACACGCCCATCAGCGTGGTCGGGGCCAGCCTGATCGGTGGCGAGGCGGCCTCACTGGGGCTGTGGTCCACCGTACTGATGATCTTCATTGGGTTGAACGTCTTCATGGGCTTGTTCAACCTGGTGCCGCTGCTGCCGCTCGACGGCGGCCACATCGCGATCTGGTGGTTCGAACGGGCGCGTTCGTGGCTGGCGGCCCGGCGCGGGCGGCCCGATCCGGGCCGGGTCGACTACTACCGGCTGATGCCGCTCACCTATGCGGTGATCCTGATCGGCGCCGCGTTCACGCTGCTCACCGTGACCGCCGACGTCGTCAACCCGATAACCATCCAGTGACCGGCGCCCCACCTCGGGTTACGCTGTGCCCATGGAGCAGGAGACCAGCGCCCAGCGCAGCATGACCGAGGTGCTCGCCGACCTCGGTGTGCCGGTGACCGCTGAGGGCAAGGCCCGCGCCAGCGAGCGCCTGCGTGACGCGGACGCTCGGCGTGATCACGCCGAGCGCGCGGCGTTCCTGGCCGAGATCCGCCGGCGGCCGGCCACCGCGGCGTGACCGACGGGAAACGGGCGGTCCGGCTGGTGCTGGACGCCTCAGCCGTCGTGGGCTGGCTCAGTGGTTCGGTCGCGGTCGGTGAGCTGATCGCCGAGATCGACGACGAGTTCGGCGCTGCCGTTCTCCCGCTGAACTGCCTGGTCGAGGCCGCGCACACGACCGCGATGCTGCAGCAGGCCCACCTGGAGATCCTGATCGGCCACCGGGCGGTGTCGGTGCTCGCCGACGACCCGGACGACTGGCTGGCGCTGAGCACGCTGCGCGGCATCGTCGGCAGCGCCGACCGGGCCTCGGCGGCGATGCTGGCCCTGGACGCGGGCGTGGACGTGCTCACCCGCGACGCCCGGTGGTACGCGGGGGTGGCCGGCGGCCGGATCGCCCTGGAATTCGACCGGTAGCTGACGGTAGCGTTCTCGGGTTGCTCAAGGACTGCAATCAGGGGGAGAGAGCATGAGCGAGCACCGCGTGATCCGCGTGCACGGCGCCCGGGTGAACAACCTGAAAGACGTCAGCGTCGAGATCCCGAAACACCAGTTGACGGTCTTCACCGGGGTGTCCGGATCGGGCAAGAGCTCGCTGGTGTTCGGCACCATCGCAGCCGAGTCGCAGCGCCTGATCAACGAGACCTACAGCACGTTCGTGCAGGGGTTCATGCCGACCATGGCCCGCCCGGACGTGGACGTGCTGGAGGGCCTGACCACGGCGATCCTGGTCGACCAGGAGCGGATGGGGTCGAACCCGCGGTCCACGGTCGGCACGGTCACCGACGCGAACGCGATGCTGCGCATCCTGTTCAGCCGGCTCGGGCAGCCGTACATCGGCTCGCCGCAGGCGTTCTCCTTCAACGTCGCCTCGATCTCCGGCGCCGGCGCCGTCAAGATCGAGAAAGCGGGGGTGGTCACGAAGGAGCGGCGCTCGTTCAGCATCACCGGCGGCATGTGCCCGCGGTGCGAGGGCCGCGGCTCGGTCACCGACTTCGACCTCACCCAGCTCTACGACGACAGCAAATCGCTCAACGAGGGCGCCCTGACCATCCCCGGTTACAGCATGGACGGGTGGTTCGGCCGGATCTTCCGCGGCGCCGGCTACTTCGACCCGGACAAGCCGATCAGCAAGTACACGAAGAAGGAGCTGCACGACCTCCTCTACAAGGAGCCGACGAAGATCAAGGTCGACGGGATCAACCTGACCTACTCCGGGCTGATCCCCTCGATCCAGAAGTCGATGCTCTCCAAGGACGTCGATGCGATGCAGCCGCACATCCGCGCGTTCGTGGAGCGGGTGGTGACCTTCACCGCCTGCCCGGAGTGCGGCGGCAGCCGGCTCGCCGAGCACGCCCGGTCCTCGAAGATCAAGGGGATCAGCATCGCCGACGCTTGCGCCATGCAGATCAGCGACCTGGCCGAGTGGGTGCGCGAGCTCAAGGAGCCGTCGGTCGCGCCGCTGCTCGACAAGCTGGGCCACACCCTCGACTCCTTCGTCGAGATCGGGCTGGGTTATCTGTCGCTGGAACGGCCGGCGGGCACGCTCTCCGGCGGTGAGGCGCAGCGGACCAAGATGATCCGGCACCTGGGGTCGGCGCTGACCGACGTGACGTACGTCTTCGACGAGCCCACCATCGGCCTGCACCCGCACGACATCGCCCGGATGAACGACCTGCTGCTGCGGCTGCGCGACAAGGGCAACACGGTGCTGGTCGTCGAGCACAAGCCGGAGGCCATCGCGATCGCCGACCACGTCGTCGACCTCGGCCCGGGCGCCGGCACCAACGGCGGCACCATCTGTTTCGAGGGCACCATCGACGGGCTGCGGGCCAGCGGCACCCTCACCGGCCGGCACCTCGACGACCGGGCGTCGCTGAAGGCTTCGGTCCGCAAGCCCACCGGCAAGCTTTCGGTACGCGGCGCGGACACCCACAACCTGCAGAACGTCGACGTCGACATCCCGCTCGGGGTGCTGGTCGTGGTCACCGGGGTGGCCGGGTCCGGCAAGAGCTCGCTGATCCACGGCTCGGTGGCCGGGCGGGACGGGGTGGTCGCCATCGACCAGGGCGCGATCCGGGGGTCGCGGCGGTCGAACCCGGCGACGTACACCGGACTGCTGGAACCTATCCGCAAAGCCTTCGCCAAGGCCAACGGCGTCAAACCGGCGCTGTTCAGCGCCAACTCGGAAGGCGCCTGCCCGAACTGCAACGGCAACGGCGTGATCTACACCGAGCTGGGGATCATGGACACCGTGTCGACCCCGTGCGAGGTGTGCGAGGGCAAGCGGTTCGAGGCGTCGGTGCTCGACTACCACCTCGGCGGCAAGGACATCAGCGAGGTGCTGGCGATGTCGATGGCCGAGGCCGAGGAGTTCTTCGGCGCCGGCGAGGCACGGATCCCGGCCGCGCACACGATCCTCAAGCGGCTCGTCGACGTCGGCCTCGGCTATCTGAGCCTGGGCCAGCCGCTCACCACCCTGTCCGGCGGCGAACGGCAGCGGCTCAAGCTGGCCACCCACATGGGCGAGAAGGGCGGCATCTACATCCTCGACGAGCCCACCACCGGCCTGCACCTGGCCGACGTCGAACAGCTGCTGGGCCTGCTCGACCGGCTCGTCGACGCCGGCAAGTCGGTGCTGGTCATCGAGCACCACCAGGCCGTGATGGCGCACGCCGACTGGATCATCGACCTGGGCCCGGGCGCCGGCCACGACGGCGGCCGGATCGTCTTCGAGGGCTCACCGGCCGAGCTGGTCGCCGCGAAGAACACCCTCACCGGCAAGCACCTGGCCGAATACGTCGGCTGAGTCAGCCGGCCATGCCCGGCGACCTGTAGATCATCGGGACGCGGAAGCCCTCCAGCCAGCCGGTCAGGCGCGAGGCTTCCGCGTCCAGGGCGCCCAGGGCGCTCCCGGTCACCTCTTGCGACAACCGCAGTCGTACGCGGCCCGCGGCGTCCTGTGTTCTTCCGTCCACCCAGACGGTGGTGCCGGCGTTGCCTTCAGCACTCGGGAGGCGGTCCACGCCTCGCCCGTGCGGTCGATCATCGGCACCCGGGCGCGGATCTCCCGGGCGGTGAGCCCCTCGGTCAGCGTGCGGCGCATGGCGAGCTGTTTGACCACGTGGGCTCGTCATACAGCGCCCGGTCGACGTCGGCGATCTTCATCTCGCCGGTCCGTGTCCAGCAGGTGAGGTGCACGGTGGCGGGCTCGGTGGCGTGCAGCCCGCGCCGCCTCCAGCGGGCTGCCCACCGGGGTGGCCAGCGCGTGCCGCGCTGCCAGCCGGCTTCGGCGTTCCTGGTCGGAGACGTGGCGCAGGTGGGCGCTCATGCGGTCTCGCGCTCTCCGGTCCGCCGGCTGATCATTCCTCCCCCAGCAGGCCGACGAGAACCCGCGACAGCGTCTCCTCGAAGCGTGGCGCCGGCGTCAGCGGGCCACCGGTCAGGGCCGCGGTCAGGTGCGGGTGCCGGCCGGCCGCGATGACGTGGGCCAGGTAGGCGCCCTGCCTCTGCCGGGCGCCGGAGCTGCCGTTCATTTCGTTGAGGGCGAGCGCGGCGGTGAGCGTGCTCATCACGGCGAACGCCTCCAGCTTGCGGCCCGCGCCGGCCGGGTGCTCGGCGAGGATCGCGAGCACGTGTTCCAGCAGGTCGGTGCCGTGCGGCCCGAGCGCCGACCGGGTGAGCACCAGCTCCGGCAGCCAGGGGTGGCGCAGCATCAGCTCGCGGCCCTGCCGGCACACCTCCAGCAGGCCCGCGAGCCAGGGGCCGCCGGGCGGCGGGAGCTGATAGGCGGCCGCGGCCTCGTCGGTCATCAGGTCGAGCAGGTCGTCGCGGCTGTCGACATAGCGGTAGAGCGACGCCGCGCCGGTGCCCAGCTCGGCGGCGACGCGGCGCATCGAGACGGCGGCCAGCCCCTCCCGGTCGGCCAGCGTGATCGCGGCCGCGGTCACCTCGGCCCGGGAGCGCTCGGCAGGCCGGCCCACTCCCGTGCGCCGTTCCCGTAGCCATACCGGCACCGTCTCCATGCCACTCCTCTCGTTTGCGCCCAGCCTACCGTTCTGATTACAGTGTTCGCGAACGATGTTCTCGAAGGGAAGAGGCGGCGATGTTCCGGACTCCGTACACGGCACGCAACGGCGACGTACGCCTCGCCGTCGACGACCTCGGCGGCGCCGGCGGCGAACCGCTGCTGCTGCTCATGGGCCTCGGTGTCTCCCGCCTCTGGTGGCCTGACGGCCTGGTCACCGCCTTGATCGACGCCGGTTTCAGCGTGGCCTCGTTCGACGGTCGCGACGCCGGCGGCTCCACCCACTTCGACGACGTTCCGACCGGCAACCCGGTCTCGGCCCTGCTGCGCCGGCGCCCGCCCGCCTACACCGCCGAGGACCTGGCCGACGACACCGTCGCCGTGCTCGACGCGCTCGGCTGGCAGCGCGCCCACCTGTTCGGCATCTCCCAGGGCGGCCTGGTCGCCCAGCGCACGGCGCTGCGCCACCCGCACCGGGTGCACACGCTGACCTCGTACGCCGCCGTGCCCAGCGACGCCCGCGGCGCCGCCGTCCTGCGCTACGTGCGCCTGCCGTTCCTGACCCGCCTGACCCGCATGCGCCACCCCGCCGGTCGCGCCGGCGATGTGGCGGCCGGCCTCGACCTGGCCCGGGCGATCGCCTCCCCCGGCTACCCGTTCGACGAGCAGGACGCCCGCCTGCGCGTGGAACGCGAACTCGACGCCGGGCTGCCCAGCGGTGTCCGCGACAGCCGCGCCCAGGCCCGCCAGGTCAGGGCCCCGTGGCGCGGCCCGCGCCTGCGGGATCTGCGGGTGCCCACCCTGGTGCTGCACGGTGAGCGGGATCCGCTGATCCGCCCGTCGGCCGGCCGCCGCCTCGCCGCGTCGGTGCCGGGCGCCAGATATGTGGAGCTGGCGGAGACCGGCCATGATCTGCCGCGGGAGGTGTGGCCGACGGTGGTCCGCGAGATCCGCGCCCTGGCCGGGTGAGGCTCGCCTCCCGGCACACCGCCCCAGCGCAGACCGTCCACATGCCCGCCGCATGCGCCGCCGAACGCCACACCCAGCCCTCGCCGCCAGCCAGCCCACAAACCCCCGCATGGGCCGGCGAACGCCATGCCCCCAGCCCTCACCGCAAGCCGTCCCACATACCCGCCGCATGCGCCGGCGAACGCCATGCCCCCAGCCCTCACCGCCAGCCAGCCCACATACCCACCGCATCAACCGGCGAACGCCACGCACCCAGCCCCCACCGCCAGCCAGCCCACCCGCCGCTCGGCCGTAGCCCAGTCGCCCTAGGGTGCGGCGCCGCCTGGGAAGCGACGCCCGGCGTGCGTCAACGCCCCTCTAAGCCAAGTTCGGCCATGGAGGTTGGTCCTTGGACTTGAGGCACCTTCGGGTGGCGCTTCCCCATCGGCTTGGTCGCTGACGGAGGCTTTGTCGTACGGCCCTCGAATAGCGGCTCGCTGCGACACTCTCCCCCGCTCTAGCGGCGTAGATCTTGGCGAGCTCCGCCCGTATATCAGCCCGAAATTGCCTAGATCACCTACCCACCGTGGCGACTTGCCGAAGACCGCTGCCGCCGCGGCAGCCCGTGGGTGCTCCTGCACGCTTGGACGGGCTCAAAGCCGCAAAATGGGCGCCGGAAGGGGGGCCTGCTCATCCTGCACCAGCACCTCGGACCAGCCGCCATGCGGCCGTGAACGACCTTGGGTGTCTATCCACGCCGGCTCTCAGGCACAAGATCGGCGTGGGCGAGGCGGCAGCCGGCAGGCTTGGCGGTTTCGGGCACTTGACCTTCGCCGTCGGGTCCGACGCCGCTGCCGGCCAGCAGCACAACCGATAGCAGATCGCGCATTCCGCGTGCTCAGAAGGCGTCGCAGGTGTCGTCACCGCGCGCGAGATCTACCTGCCGCAGCCCAGGGCGGCGATCGCCCGGAGCGGCAAAAGCATCGTGATCGACTCGCCTCGCAGCACCGCAGTCCGCTCGGCCGTAGCCCATCTACCCTACGGAGCCACGTTCACCTGGATGGCCTACGGCCCAGCGTGCTCGGCCGTAGCCCATGGGCCTCAAGCAAACCGCATTACCCGGATGACCTACGGCCCGCCATGCTCGACCGCAACCAATCCGCCTCACCGAACCGCGGTTACCTGGACGGCCTACGACCCGACACGCTCAGCCACAACCCAACCGCCCAACCGCGATTACCTCGACGACCTACGGCCCGACACGCTCAGCCACAGCCCAACCGCCCTACGGGACCGCGCTTGCCTGGATGGGCTGCGGCGCGGCACGCTCGGCCGTAGGCCATCCGCCCCTACGGGACCGCGCTTGCCTGGATGGGCTGCGGCGCGCTCGGCCGTAGGCAACCGAGCGACCGGAGCCGCGTCACGGGGATGAGATATAGCCGGATGGCGGGCGGGCCATGACCGAGCCCCGAGCCGGGCCCGCCGCCCGGCAACCCAGCCGGAAACTGCCGGGCGCCCCACCGACGCCGGCAGGTCAGGCCGGGACCGGCTCCCGATCGGGTTCGGCCGCCACCTCGGCCGGCCGCAAGCGGAAGCTGAGCACCGCCAGCAGGAACCCGACCACCGTCAACCCCACCCCGATCCACGCCGACGCGAGATAACCCCAGCCCGCCGCGATCACCGCTCCACCGAGGGCGGCGCCCACACCGTTGGCGATGTTGAGCGACGACTGGTTGACCGCCGCACCCATCAGCTGGGTGCCCGGCGCCGCGGCGATCAGCTGCGCCTGCAACGCCGGGACGATGAACAGGCTGGCCGCCCCGACCAGGAACGAGCCGAGGAACAGCCCGGCCGGGTGGGCCGCGGCCACCGCGAAGAATCCCGCCGAGCCCAGCAGCCCGGCGAAGCCGAGCATGACGCTGCGCCGCAGGTTGCGGTCGGCCGCCACCCCGCCGACCGCGATGCCCAACGTCATACCGAGGCCCATCACCGCCATCACCCACGGCACGGTGCTCTCGGACAGCCCCGCCACCTGCGTCGTGACCGGCGCGACGTAGCTGTTCACCGCAAAGAACCCGCTGGTGCCGACCGCCACGACCAGCGCGACCAGCCAGACGTGCGGCGACCGGAAGGCCCGCAGCTCAGCCCGCGGCGACCCGCCGGGCGCGGCCGCCACCGGCGGCACGGTGGCGAGGACCGCGAGAAGGGTGAGGGCGAAGACGCCGGCCACCGCGAGGTACGCGACGCGCCATCCGGCCGCCTGCCCGAGGGCGGTGATCAGAGGTACGCCGAGCAGGTTCGCCGCGGTCAGCCCACCGATCACGATGGCGACGCCTTTGCCCTGGTTGCCGGGGCCGAGGATGGTGGCGGCGAGGATGCCGGCCGCCCCGAAGTAGGCGCCGTGGGCGAGGGCGGCGACGAACCGCCCGGCGAGCACGAGTTCGAAGGTGGGCGCAAGCGCGGACGCGGCGGTGCCGGCGACGACGAGGGCGAGCAGGCCGAGGACCAGTTTGCGGCGCGGCGCCCGGGCGGTGAGCGCGGCGATGGTGGGTGCACCGACCACGACACCCAGCGCGTAGATGGTGATCATCCAGCCGGCGGTGGCGACGGCGTCCGGGGCGGAGCGGGCGTACGCCTCGGGCAGCATGTCGCGGGCGATCTCCGGCAGCAGTCCCATGGCGGCGAACTCGGTGAGGCCGAGCCCGAAGCCGCCCAGGGAGAGGGCGAGCAGGGCCGCCCAGCGGCGGCCGGCGGTCAGTGTGTCCACGAAGATCGACTCTAGAACGTTCTAGTCTGCGCGGCGATAGAACGTTCTAGTGATCACAAAGTAGGATTCCGCCATGCAGTCAGGGGACCGCAGGCCTACCCTCGCCGATGTCGCCACCGAGGCCGGGGTGTCGGTCGCGCTCGTCTCGATCGTGATGCGCGGAGCGCCCGGCGCCGGGGCGGCCACCCGCGAGCGGGTCCTCGAGGTGGCCCGCCGCCTCGGCTACCAGCCGGACAGTCGCGCCCGGCTGCTGCGCAGCGGCCGCAGCCGCCTGCTCGGCGTCGTCTTCGACGTCCGCCACCCCTTCCACCACGATCTGCTCACCGGCCTCTACGACGCGGCCGGCGAGGTGGGGTACGAGCTGACGCTGAGCGCCGTGACTCCCCGCCGCGAGGAGCACACCGCCGTCGAAGGTCTGCTGCAGGACCGCTGCGAGGCCCTGATCCTGTTCGGCGGCCGGATGCGCACCGCCGACCTGGCCGGCATCGCCGCCCGCCTGCCGGTGGTCGCCCTGACCCGCGGGGTCCGGCACCGCGACGTCGACGTGGTCCGCACCGACGACCCGCTCGGCTCCCAGCAGGCCGTCGACCACCTGGTAGCGCTGGGCCACCACCGGATCGCGCACGTCGACGGCGGCACCCTGCACGGTTCCGCCGAGCGCCGCCAGGGCTATCACGACGCGATGCGCCGGCACGGCCTCGCCGACCTGGCCCGCGTCGTTCCCGGCGGCGCCGGCGAGGAGGACGGCGCCCGGGCCGCCGCGCAGCTGCTCGCCGACCCGCCGACCGCGGTCACCGTCTTCAACGACCTGTGCGCCACCGGCCTGCTCGACGTGCTGCGCCGCGACGGCCTGGACGTGCCCGGCGACATCAGCGTGGTCGGTTACGACGACAGCAGCTTCAGCCGCCTAGCCCACATCGACCTGACCACGATCGCCCAGGACGTCGATGCGATGACCACCCACGCGATCACCCGGGCCGTAGACCGCATCGAGGGCAACCCGGTCTCCCCGCGCGAGGTGGTCATCGCGCCCCGCCTGGTCGTGCGCGGCACAACCGGCCCGCTGGTCACCGGGTGACGACTTGCAGCCGCGTCGGCGCTCCCCGCGAGCGAACTGTCGGCCCCGCGCCGCAGCGCGACACCGGGGGCATCACTACCGCGGCCAGCACTTCCGGCCGCACGCGAGGGTCGGCATCATCGCCGCACGCGAGGGTCACCGCACGCGAGGGTCGGTGTCATCGCCGCACGCGAGGGTCACGCACCGCACGCGAGGGTCGGCATCATCGCCGCACGCGAGGGTCGCCGCACGCGAGGGTCGGCGTCATCGCCGACGTCGGCGATGACTAACCGGGCCGCCGGATGGTCGAAGGCGTAGTCCCGCAGGTCGCGCAGCGCGGCCGCGCGCACGCATCGTCGCGGCCCCTGGCGGCGAACCGCCGGCCTCACCCTGATCCACTCGGTGGTCGTGGTAGCCGACCGGCACGGTCTCGCGTTTGACGTCGCCGCGCTCGCCGCCGGGCAGACCGAGCCGCCGCCGAGGAAACCCGCGGACCCGTTGCTCATGCCCGGCGGCCGTGGGTCAACCGCGACGAGTTCTGGAGACGCCAGGTCTGATTGACGCCGCGATGATCAGCGGGGCGCCGCTGGTGGTCACCCAGGCGTCCGCGTCGAGGCATTTGCCGGACGGCGGGTTGCGCAAGGCGCCGTTGACGAACTGGCCACCGGTGGTGTTGCAGATCCACTGCTGACGCCCTCCAGCGTCGCGTTGCCGCGACCGCGCTGACGGGTTGCGTGCGGCCTTGAGCACGGTGCAGTCGGCGATCGCGGCCGAACCGAGGATCGGGACGGCGATTCCGGTCGCCGGGCCGGCCACGCATTTCGCGTACCAGCCGGGTGACGACGGACTGCGGCACCGGCCGTTGCACGACCGCCTCCGCGCGCGGGGCGGAGGCGGTCGCCGCCGGAGCCGGTCCGCCGGGCACGGCGGACCGGCGAGGCACACCACGAGCAGTCCCGTCACCAGGCCACGGTTACGGCAGCCAGTCGACGCTCGCTGATGGCTTCGACAGTTACAGCTGGATGGACTTGACCTGGGTGAACTCGAGGATGCCGTAGGGGCCGAGCTCACGCCCGTGCCCGGACTGCTTGTACCCGCCGAACGGCGCGAGCGGGTTGAACACCGCGCCGTTGATCTCGACCTGGCCGGTGCGCAGGCGGCGGGCCACCCGCACGGCCCGGTCCCGGTCGCCCGACCACACCCCGCCGGCCAGGCCGTAGTCGCTGGCGTTGGCGATGCGGACGGCGTCGTCCTCGTCGTCGTAGGGCAGGATCGCCAGCACCGGACCGAAGATCTCCTCCCGGGCGATCGTCATCTCCGGGGTCACGTCACTGAACACTGTCGGCCGTACGAAATAGCCCTTGGTGTTCGGGGGTGAAGCCCCGCCGCAGACCAGCCTGGCGCCCTCGGCCTCGCCGCGCGCGATGTAATCGCGCACGCGGTCGCGCTGCGCCGCGGAGACCAGCGGGCCGAGCGCGGTGCCCGCGTCGAACGGGTCACCGACGGTGATTTGCTCGGCGACCGCCGCCGCGATCTCCTCGACCACCGGCAGCGCCGCGCGGGGCACCAGCATGCGGGTCAGCGCCGAGCAGGTCTGCCCGGAGTTGAGGTAGCACTTGGCGATGCCGTCGGCGACCGCCTGTTTCAGGTCGGCGTCGTCGAGGATGATGTTGGCGGACTTGCCGCCGAGTTCGACCGCGACCCGTTTGACCGTGGCCGCGGCGACCTCGCTGACCCGCCGCCCGGCGCGGGTGGAGCCGGTGAACGACACCATGTCCACGTCCGGGTGCCCGGCCAGGGCCTCGCCGACCACGTCGCCGTAACCGGTGACCAGGTTGAACACGCCGGGCGGCAGGCCCACGTCGTGCAGGATCCCGGCGAGCACGAAGGCGCTCAGCGGCGCCACCTCGCTCGGTTTGACGACGATCGTGCAGCCGGCCACCAGCGCCGGCGCGACCTTCGCGGCCACCTGGTGCAGCGGATAGTTCCACGGGGTGATCGCGGCGACCACCCCGGCCGGTTCGCGCACCACCATCGAGTTGCCGATCCGCTGCTCCCACGGCAGGTCCTCGGCGAGGTGCTGCATGGAGGCGAAGGTGGCGGCCGGCAGCGCGGCCTGTACCCCGGCGGCGAACGGCAGCGGCGAGCCCATCTCCGTGGCGATCAGCACCGCGATCTCCTCGGCGCGTTCCTGCAGCCGCAACGACACCTCGGTGCAGACCGCGATCCGGTCCGCGAGCGGCGTCGCGGCCCAGCCGTCGAAGGCCGCGCGGGCCGCGGCCACGGCGGCGTCAGCATCAGCCGCGGTGCCGGCCGGCACCGTGGCGAAGACCTCTTCGGTGTACGGGTTGACGACGTCGATGGTCGTGTCGCCGGTCGACGGCACCCATCGTCCGCCGATGTAGAGCTGGTCGGTGTTCACCGCTCCTCCTTGATCTTCTCGGCGGTCCGGGCGGCCAGAGCCATGATGGTGATCATCGGATTCGTGCCGGACGGCGTCGGGAACGCCGACGCGTCGCCGATCCACACGCCCGGGGTGTCGTGCAGCTCGCCGCGCGGGTCGGCGACGCTGGTGGCGGGATCGGCGCCCATCCGGCAGCTGCCCATCTGGTGCGCGGAGAAGAGGGTGGCGCCGCCGGCCCGCAGCGGCAGCCGCTGGGCGCGAGCGATGTAGGCGGTCAGGTCGTCGCCGTACCGCCAGGGTGGGATGCCGCGGCCGAGGACCCGGATGCCGCGGGCGCCGGCGGCGTGGTGCAGCCGGATCTGCGCCTCCAGGGCGCGGTGGGTGTTGCGGACGTCCAGCGGGTCGGTCAGCGTGTACCAGGCGACGGTGTTGCCGGCGGCGTCGAGGGTGACCCGGCCGTGCCCGTGGTCGCGGACCAGGCCGATGAACGAGCCGTTGTTGCGGTAGTCGGCGAGCGCCTGCTTGTGTTCGGCGGCGGTGCTGAACGGCAGCGCGGAGGCGCCCAGCCCGGTGGTGTACTGCACGCTCTCCATCAGGAAGCCGTAGCCGTCCTCGACCGCGGCGAACTCGTTGACCAGGCCGGCGTGCGGGGCGCCCCACCAGGCCCGCATGTCGGTGCCGTAATCGCCCATGGTCACCGTGCACGGGTGCAGCCGCAGGTACTCCCCCACCGCCGGGCCGCCGATGCCGGAGCGCAACAGCACCCCCGGCGACTCCAGCGCGCCGGCGGCGAGCACGACGACCGGGGCGCGGACCGTCACCGCCGCTTGCGCGGCGCCGTCCTCGCTCGTCCACGTTCCCTGTACGCCGGCCGCCCGCCCCCCGCTGACCAGGATCCTCTCCACCCGGCAGCCGTCGACGACCCGGGCGCCGTGCTCGGTGACGGCCGGTTCCAGATAGACCTTCAGGGTGGAGCGTTTCGCCCCGGACCGGTCGCCGAAGCCGAGGTGCCCGGCGATCGCCGCGTCGTGCCGCTTCTCGTCCGAGTTGCGCTGCACGGTGGCGAACGACCAGCCGAGCGCGTCCGCGCCGCGGTGCATCGCCTCGTGCACCCGGTTCAGCTCGGAGCACCGGTCGTTGACCGACAGCTCCCGCCAGACCGCGTCCAGGTGCCGGTCGAAGGCGGGGGTGGCCACGTCGGTCAGCCCGTGCTCGTCGGCCCACTGCCGGCGCACCCAGTCCTTGGTACGGATGCAGTTGGTCCAGTTGATCACCGTGCCGCCGCCGAGGCCGCTGCCGGCCATCAGGGTGACGTTCAGGTCACCGGTCGGCTGGGGCCCGCCGCGCCAGTAGGACGCCTGGTAGCCGGCGAGTTCGAGCTGGTGGAAGTCGGCTTCGGTGCGGTAGCGGCCGGCTTCCAGCACGACCACGCGGGCCCCGCCGGCGGCCAGGCGCCCGGCGATCAGCCCGCCGCCGGCGCCGGAGCCGACCACCACGACGTCGGCCTCCAGGTCCAGGTCGCCGTCCGGGCGCAGCGGGGTGATCACGGGTTCGTCGGCCGGCGGGACCTCGGTGACCGGTCCGGGATAGCCGAACCGGGTCCAGTTCGGGTTGCGGCCGGTCGCGTCGGTGGCGCCGTAGGTGAGCAGGAGGATCAGGCTGGTCAGCGACCCGATGCCGGCCGCGGCCTGCGCCGAGGCGAGCGACAGGGTGGTCAGGATCTGCTCGCGGGACTCCTGCGAGGCGGTGCGGAAGCCCTGCGCGCCGAGCACGTCGAGCAGGCCACCGACCGCCTGCCGCTGCTCGGCCGGCATGGCCGCGAGGGTCGCCAGGACGCCCTGGTCGGCGCCGACGTCGGTGGCACGGCGCGCCCAGAAGCCGTCGGTGTCGTCCGGGTGCGCGATCGAGGGGACGATGGTGTCGCAGAGCTGCCGCAACACCTCCGTCTGGGAGGCGGAGAGGATGTCGGTCACGAGGCGGTCCTCCTGCTTCGGTGGAGAAGGGGTGGCCGTGCGTCCTCAATGTACGACCGTCAGTACGTGACGAGGGTGTGCAGATCTCGCGCGGATCGGGTGCAGGCCACCGCTGTCCGGCCGGTGCGGCCCTAGCGTCACGGCCGTGGAGAGAGTTGACGTGCTGGTGGTGGGTGCGGGCCTGGCCGGGTTGCACACCGCCCGGCGGCTCGCCGAACGGGACCTGAGCGTGCTGGTGGTGGACCGGCGGCGGTCCCTGTCGACCGGCATCCGCACCACGGGCATCTTCGTACGCCGTACCCTCGACGATTTCGACCTGCCGGACCACCTGCTCGGGCCGGGCGTGCGCGACGTGCTGGTGTATCCGCCGTCGCGGCGGTCGCCGGTCCGGCTGACCAGCGACCGTGACGAGTACCGGGTGGCCGACATGGCCGCGGTCTACGAGCACGCCCGGCAGGCCGCTGAGGCGGCCGGGGCGCGCGTGCTGCTCGGAGTGCGCTATGACGGCGCCGGGCCGGTGCCGGCCCGGTTCGTGATCGGCGCGGACGGCGCCCGCTCGCGAGTGGCCCGTGAGCTGGGGCTGGACGTCAACCGCCGGTTCCTGGTCGGCGCCGAGCTGATCCACCCGATCGCGCCGGGCGGCGCCGCGCCGGCGTTCCACTGCGTGCTGGACCCGCGGGTCGCCCCGGGCTATCTGGGCTGGGTGATCGACGACGGCCGGCACGCGCACGTGGGCGTGGCGGGCCGGCCGGGCGCGATGCGGGCCGGGGTCCGGCATCTGCTGGAGGCTTTCGCCTCGGACGCGCCGGGCCGCCCGCCGGTGGCCGGCCCGGTGGAGCGGCGCGGCGGCCCGATCCCGGTCGGTGGGGTGCTGCGCCGGCTGGCCTGCCCGGGCGGGCTGCTGGTCGGTGACGCGGCCGGCGCGGTGTCGCCGCTGACCGCCGGCGGGCTCGACCCGTGCCTGCGCCTGTCCGAGCTGGCCGCCGAGGTGACCGCCGACTTTCTGCGCACCGGCGACGAGCGGGCGCTGCTGCGCTACGACGGCAGGGCGCTGCGGGCCCGGTTCCGCGGGCGGCTGCTGATGCGCCACGCCTTCGCCGGTCTCAATTTCCCGGCCGCCGCCGAGGCCGGCGTCGCGCTGCTGCGGCACCGTGCCGGCCGGGCGGCGGCTGCCCGGGTCCTGTTCGGCGACGGCTCGTTCCCCGACGTGCCGGTGGTCAGGCCGGGCGCACCGCGTGGAGGCGTTCCACGGTCCCGGCCTTGATCCGCTCGGCCTCGACGACCCGGAAGCCGGCGTGCTCGACCAGCGGCCGCTGCCGGCGGGTGAAGTGCTCGCCGGCGGTGGCGATGGTGACGCGCTCCAGCAGCCACTGGGCGGCGCGGACCGGCGGCCAGGTGCTGGCGATGTGGTCGAGCAGCAGAAGCCGCCCGCCGGGCACCAGCACCCGGCGCATCTCGGCGATCGCCGCGCGCGGGTTCGGGATGGCGCACAGCGACAGCGCGCAGACCACGGTGTCGAACGACTCGTCGGCGAACGGCATCCGCTGCGCGTCGCCCTCGCGCAGGTCGGCGTCGCGGTGCAGGCCGGCGGCGCGGCGCCGGGCGTGCGCGAGCATCTCCGGGCTCAGGTCGAGGCCGGTGATGCTCGCGCCGGCCGGATAGTGCGGCAGGTTACGGCCGGTGCCGACCCCGACGTCGAGGATGCGGCCGGCGGCCCGGGCGCCCAGCCACTCCCGGCCGCCGGTGAACCAGTGCCGTTCCAGAAAGGCGATCTGCCGGTCGTAGCTCGGCGCGCTGCGGTCCCACACCCGGCGTGCCTTGGCGGTCCGTTCCGATGCGTCCACGACCTTCACGGTAACGGCCGCATGCCCGACAGCGCCGGTGGCGGGCGCGGTGGGACGGGGAGGCCGGGCCACGCAAATGGCTGGAGCGGTTCCGCGCGGGCCTCGTCGGGCCGCCGGGAGCTGCGCGGGTCGTTCGGGCCGCGGCCGCCGGGGTGAGGGCCTGCCGGGCCCGCCGCAGAGTCGCGACGTTGCCCGCGGTGATCGCGGCGCGGGCGGACAGGCATCACAGCGCCTCGGTCAGCAGGCCGGGTGGCGGGTCGGGCAGGCCGGCACCGATCGCGTCGCGCCGGCCGGCCTGTCCGGTGGCCCGGCAGCTCTGCATGACGGTGCCGTCGATCGTCGCCGACTACCGGGCCTCGGCCGGCATCGACGTTGACCCGCTAGGTGTGATGTCCAGCCAGGTTGTTCAACCGGGTGATGGGTGCGCGTTTGCCGATGGCGGTGTGGGGTCGATGGTGGTTGTAGTCGTGCAGGAATGCC
>NZ_JBEZZB010000035.1:46898-71601 GCF_040638955.1 Actinoplanes sp. NPDC024001 | reverse complement strand
CTTCGGAACCACCCAACGGCAAGAAGCCATCAGCCACACCCCACCGTCCCGGGCACCCGGGGCATCAACCCCAGACGATCAACAACCTTATGGAGGAAGCCATGCGTACCCCAGCGATCGTCGTCGCAGTCGACGGCACCGAATACAGCCGGGCGGCCGTACGGTGGGCCGCACGGGAAGCCCAGCTCAGCCACCGGCCGCTGCTGGTCACCCATGTCATGGAATGGGACTGGAACGCGTCGCGCTACGACTTCGGCGGCGGGCACTTCGCGGCCGCCCGCGCGAGCGCCGAGAACGTCGTCACCCGCGCCGCGCACGAGGCGAAGACCGCCGCGCCGGACATCGACGTGGACACCGACCTGCAGATCGGCAGCCCGGTCACGCACCTGATCCACACCTCCGAGCAGGCCGGCCTGCTGGTGCTCGGCAGCCGCGGCCGCGGCGGCTTCGCCGCCCTCACCCTCGGATCGGTCAGTCAGCGGGTGGCCACGCACGCGCACGCGCCGGTCGTGGTGGTACGCGGGCGCGCCGACATCGCGGCCGGACCGGTCGCGGTGGGCGTCGACGACGCCGGCTCCGCTGATGAGGTGCTGGACACGGCGTTCACCGCCGCCCGCGCCCGCCAGACGTCGCTGGTCGCGATCCGCTCCTATCTGCCCGTCATCCCGCTCTACTGGGGCAGCAATCCGCCGGCGAACGTGCACATCCCGGAACAGGACGACGCCGAACGCCACCGCCTGAACGAGCAGCTGGCGCCGTGGCGCGCCAAGTACCCGGACGTGCCGGTGGAGGCCCTGCTGTCACACGACAGCGCCGCGGCGGTGCTCAGCGGCGTGTCGAAGACCGCCCACCTGGTGGTGGTCGGCAGCCGCGGCCACGGCGTTATCGCCGGAACCGTTCTCGGCTCCACCGGCCTGCAACTGCTGCACCACGCGGACTGCCCGGTCCTCATCGTCCGCCCGCACGGCGAGCCGGAGCGGTGATGACGCCGATCACCAGCTGCCGGATGACCGCCGGCAGCTGGTGATCGGCGAGACGGCGGCGCTCGACAGGTCCCGTCACAGAACCGTCATGCGGCTGTGAGCGCACCGTCAACAGCGGCCTGCAGAATCGGCAACCGGTTGAACCCACCTGCGTCCGTACGGGGTTGCCCGCTGCCAGGCAACCCCGTACGGACGCGCCTCACCGCAGCTTGCGGAAGAACGTCTGGATGTCGTCGACCAGCAGCTCGGGTGTTTCCATGGCGAGGAAGTGTCCGCCCTTGCCGAGTTCGGTCCAGTGCACGATGTGGTGGTCACGCTCGGCCCACGGCCGGATCGTGTTGTCCTGACCGGACACCAGGACGCCGGTGGGCACGGTCCCGCGCTCGCCGCCCGGTGCGCCCGCGGAGAACTCCTCGTAGTAGATCTGGGCGGCGGAGGTGGCGGTGCCGGTCAGCCAGTAGATCGACACGTCGGTGAGGATGCGGTCGCGGTCGATGCTCTCCTCCGGCAGCCCCTCCTCCGGGTCGGTGTGCTCCTTGAACTTCTCCACGATCCAGGCGAGCTGCCCGGCCGGGGAGTCGGTCAGGGCGTACCCGACGGTCTGCGGGCGTTGGGCGTTGCACCGCAGGTAGCCGTCGTTGCCGTTCTGCATGCGCTGCCAGCGCTGCTGTTCGGCCTCGCTGAGGCCGTCCATCTCGCCGTCGGCGCCGACCGGGATGGTGACCAAGGCGGTGACGTGGACGCCGACGACCCGCTGCGGGTCGTGCCGGCCCACGCGAGGGGCGATCCACGCGCCCCAGTCGTAGCCGTGCACGCCGTACCGCTCGTATCCGAGCTGGACCATCAGCGCCGCGAAGATCCCGGCCGCCCGGACCGCGTTCATGCCCGGCCCGGCCAGCGGGGTGGAGAATCCGAAGCCGGGCAGCGACGGGATCACCAGGTGGAAGGCGTCGGCGGGGTCGCCGCCGTGACTGCGGGGATCGGACAGCGGCCCGATGACGTCCAGGTAGTCCACCACCGAACCGGGCCAGCCGTGCAGCAGGATCAGCGGCGTGGCCGCCGGCTCGGGCGAGCGCACGTGCAGGAAATGCAGGTTCTGCCCGTCGATGGTGGTCAGGTGCTGCGGGTACTGGTTGAGGGCCGCCTCCTGGGCCCGCCAGTCGAAGCCGGTGCGCCAGTAGTCGGCGACCTCCCGCAGGTACTCGACGGGCACTCCGCGGCTCCAGCCGACCCCGGGCAGCTCGTCCGGCCAGCGGGTGTTGCCCAGACGGGCCGTCAGGTCGTCGAGCTGCGACTGCGGGATGTCGATACGGAACGGGCGCGGGCCCGGTTGGCTGTTCGTCATGCGGGCGACGCTAGGGACCGCTCAGGACACCTCCTGTCCTAATGCCGCGGTGATCCGGCGAACCACCGGCTTCAGCGGCCGGTGAAGTACGGCGTCCGCTTCTCCCGGAAGGCGGTCACCGCCGTCTGGAAGTCCTCGCTTGCCAGCAGCGCCGACTGCCCGTCCGTCTCCCGCCGCAGGCTGTCCTCCAGCACACCCAGCGTCGCGGCGTTCACCGCCCGCTTGGCCGCCGTGACGGCGAGCGGCGCGGCCCGCGACAGCCGGGTGGCGAGCTCGTCGACGGCATCCTGCAACGCGGACGGGTCGACGACCCGGTAGATCAGCCCCCAGTCGGCCGCGAGCGAGGCCGGCAGGCGTTCACCGAGCATGGCCAGGGACATGGCCCGGGCCCGGCCGATGTTCGCCGGAACGAGCAGGGTGGCGCCGCCGTCGGGCATCAGGCCGATGTTGACGAAGGCGAGCTGGAAGAACGCGTTCGTCGAGGCCAGCACCAGGTCGCAGGCGAGGGCCAGGGAGCAGCCCACGCCGGCCGCCGGGCCGTGCACGGCGGCCACGACCGGCTGCGGGATCGCGCCCACGGCACGGATCAGCCGGTTGGCGGCGTGCAGGGTCGCTTCCGGTGGCGCGCCGGTGACCGTGGTGAGGTCGGCGCCGGAGCTGAAGGCGCGGCCGGCGCCGGCGAGCACCACGACCCGCACCTGCGGGTCGTCGCCGGCCTCGGTGAGCAGCTCGGTCAGGTCGTCGACGACGGCCGGGGTGAGCGCGTTGAGCACGTGCGGCCGGTTGAAGGTGATGCGCAGGACCGGCCCGTCGTGCTGGCAGAGGATGTCGTCGCTCATGCTGCCACCGCCGTCGAGAGCCGGTGCGCGATGATCTCGGCCGCCTCGGTGACGATCCGGTCGATCAGCTCGGCGCAGGTGGGCACGTCGTCGATCAGGCCCTGCACCATGCCGACGGTCCAGATGCCGGCGTCCAGGTCGCCCTCCTCGAACACCTTGCGGCCGCGGGCGCCGGCCACCAGCGGCGCGATGTCCGGGAAGGTGCCGCCGCTCTGCAGGATCTCCACGACCTCGCGGCTGACCTCGTTGCCGGCCACCCGGGCGGTGTTGCGCAGCTGCCGGAAGATCAGCTGGGTGCCGCGCTCGTCGCCGTCGACGATGGCCTGCTTGACCTTGTCGTGGATCGGGGACTCGACGGTGCACATGAACCGGCTGCCCATGTTGATGCCGTCCGCGCCGAGCGCCAGGGCGGCGACCAGGCCGCGGGCGTCGGCGAAGCCGCCGGAGGCGAGCACCGGGATGCTGAGCCGGTCGGTCGCGGCGGGGATCAGCACGAGGCCGGGGATGTCGTCCTCGCCGGGGTGCCCGGCGCACTCGAAGCCGTCGATGCTGACCGCGTCCACGCCGACGGCCTCGGCTTTCAGTGCGTGCCGGACGCTCGTACACTTGTGGATGATCTTGACCCCGTGGGACCGGAACATCTCCATGTGGGGCTCGGGGTTGGACCCGGCGGTCTCCACGATGGTCACCCCGGAGTCGACGATGACCCGCCGGTACTCGTCGTAGGGCGGCGGAGTGATCGTCGGCAGGATGGTGAGGTTCACCCCGAACGGCTGGTCGGTGAGCCGGCGGGCGCGTTCGATCTCCTCGGCCAGGGCGGCGGGTGTGGGCTGGGTCAGCGCGGTGATCATGCCGAGGCCGCCGGCCTCGGAGACGGCGGCGGCGAGTTCGGCGCGGCCCACCCACTGCATGCCGCCCTGCACGATCGGGTGGCGGATGCCGAACGCCTCGGTGAACCGGGTCCTCATCGCGGCGCCATCCGGATCGCGCCGTCGAGCCGGATCGTCTCGCCGTTGAGCATCGGGTTGCGCACGATGCTCGCCACCAGGTCGGCGAACTCGGCGGGCTGCCCGAGCCGGGCCGGGTGCGGCACCTGCGCGCCGAGGGAGGCCTTGGCCTCCTCGGGCAGGCCGGCCAGCAGCGGCGTCTCGAACAGGCCGGGCGCGATGGTGACGACCCGGATCAGCGAGGAGGCGAGCTCGCGGGCGATGGGGAGGGTCATGCCGACGATGCCGCCCTTGGAGGCGGAGTACGCCGCCTGGCCGATCTGCCCCTCGAACGCGGCGACCGAGGCGGTGTTGACGATGACCCCCCGCTCGCCGTCCTGGACAGAGCCGGAAGCCAGAGCACCGGCCGCCAGGCGGATCACGTTGAAGGTGCCGAGCAGGTTGACCTCGACGGTGCGGCGGAACAGGTCGTAGGGGAACGGGCCGCTCTTGCCCAGGACGCGGGCCGCCGAGCCGATGCCGGCGCAGTTCACCACGACCCGCAGCTGCCCCAGGCCGGCGGCCACCCCCAGCGCGGCGTTCACCGCCTCTTCACTGGTCACATCGCCCGGGCTGAAGTGGACACCGGAGTCGGCGAGAGCTTTGCCCTCGGAGGAGGGCAAATCGATGATCACGACCTGGGCGCCGGTCGCAGCCAGGGCCCGCACGGTGGCGAGGCCGAGGCCGGAGGCGCCGCCGGTGACGAGGGCGACGTCGTGCTGGGTGAGCCTCACGGAGATCCCCTTCGCAGTCGGTGGACGGACCGAGTCTCACCCCGCGAACCAGAAACAGTCAAGGCTGTCTGTTTCAGGATGCCAGCAGCGCGTGCCGGGCGATCTCCTTCCAGTGCTCCAGCAGCGGCTCGGACGACGGGTCCCGAGCGTCGAAGGCATAGCTGAGCGCGGTGCCCCGCATGCTGGTGAACAGCACCGGCCGGATCGGCAGATAGAGCGGGCGGCCCACCAGATCGGGCCCGAACAGATGGTCCATGCGCTGCCAGATCGCCCGGCCCAGCCGCTTCTCCGCCGGCCGGATCGCGTCGGCCAGGACCGGCTCGGTGCGCGCCGCGACCCACAACTCGGTCGCCGCCCAGAAGCTCGGCTCCTGGAACGTCGCCCACAGCACGTCCACCACCACGGCGATCCGCTCCCCCGGCCCGCTCGCCTCGGCGATCTGCTCGCTCAGCACCGGCGGCACCGGCTGCTCCAGCTGGCTGGCGAAGATGTGGTGCGCGGCCGCGACCAGCAGCTCCTCCTTGGACGGGAACTGGTGCAGCATCCGGCCGCGCGACATGCCCGCCTCGGCCTGGATCGAGATGGTGCTGGTTCGGGCGTACCCGTCGCGCAGCAGGCAGGTGACCGCGGCGTCCAGGATCCGCGACCGGGACTGCCGGGTCCGGTCCGCCCGGGAGCTGGTGACTGTCATGACCTCGACAATAACGGTCTACGCTGACTGCACAGCGGCGAGCGCGATCCGCACATAGTCCGCCGCCGACTCCTCCGCCGTCTGCGGCCCGCCGGGCTGGAACCAGCCGGCCACCCCCTGGCACATCGCCAGGATCGCCCGCCCGCACGCGGTCGGGTTCTCCGTCCGGAAGACGCCCGCCCGGCAGCCGGACACGATCGTCTCGCGCAGCAGGCCCTCGATCCGGTCCCGGTGCCGCACATAGCGCTCCAGGTTGCCCGGCGTCAGCGACCGGCGCTCGGAATCCAGGAACGCCAGGTCACGGTGGTGCGCCATGTAGAGCACGATCGCCTCCACGGCGCCACTGAGCCGGGCGACCGGATCGTTCCCGGCCTCCTCGAGAGCGGCGTCGACGTGGCTGGTCACGATCTGCATGGCGTGGTCGAGCAGGGCCATCAGGATCGCCTGCTTGTTCGCGAAGTGGTAGTAGAGCGCCGGAACGGTCACCCCCACCTCACCGGCGATCTTGCGGACGCTCGTGGCGTCGTACCCGTGCCGGACGATCTGATCGAGCGACACCGCGAGGATCGGCGGCAGCTCCAGAGCCGGATAGTGGGTCCATTCCCTCATAACGCCGCCATGCCCCCGTCGACGATCAGGCTCGTGCCGGTCACGTACGACGAGGCCGGCGAGGCCAGGAACAGCAACGCCCCGTCCAGCTCGGACTGCTCGCCGAACCGGCCGAGCATGCTGTTGCGGGCGACCATCGCCCGCAGTTGCTCGTCATCATCCGCGGTCATCTCGCTGGCGAAATAGCCGGGGCACAGCGCGTTCACCCGGATCCCCTTGCGCGCCGACCACTCCTGGGCGAGATCGCGGGTCAGGCCCAGCATCCCGGCCTTGCTCGCCGCGTAGGCCGCCTGCGGGAACGGTGGCGCGATGTGCCCGAGCACGCTGGCGACGTTCACGATCGCGGAGCCGCGCGGCATGTGCGGGGCGCAGGCCTGCGCCATCCAGAACGGCCCGGCCAGGTTGACGTCGAGCACCGCCCGGAACGAGGAGGGCGTCTCCCGGGAGGCCGGGACGGCGTGCCCGATGCCGGCGTTGTTGATCAGCACGTCGATGCGGCCGAACTCGGTCACCGCTGCCGCCACCGCCGCCCGGCACTGGTCCGGGTCGCTGACGTCGGCGGCGTGGGTGGTCACGCGCGTGCCCGCGGCACGCAACTTCTCCGCGAGGTCGGCGAGGCGCTCGGCGCGCCGGGCGACCAGCGCCAGATCGGCGCCGGCGGCGGCGAGGGTACGCGCGAAGCCCGCCCCCAATCCGGAACTCGCACCGGTGACCAGTGCGATCCGGCCGTCGAGACGAAAGATGTCCATCGGCGCTCCTCTTGACTTTCCGGCACAGTGGCCCGAATTCTAGTTAGCGCTCGCTAAGTAGACGAGAGGCGATGGCATGACCGACCTGTACGCCCGGCGATCCCTCTTCGACGACGAGCACGAGGCTTTCCGCGACAGCGTCAAGGAGTTCGTCGCCCGCGAGGTCGCCGCGCACGTCGACGACTGGGAGGAGGCAGCCGAGATCCCCCGCCGCGTCTGGCGCGTCGCCGGCGAGCTCGGCTACCTGGGGCTGCCGGTGCCCGAGGAGTTCGGTGGCGGCGGCATCGGCGACTACCGCTTCCGGGTGGCGATGATCGAGGAGACCGCCCGGGCCGGCGCCAATTCCCTGGCGGCCGGCTTCGCCGCGCAGACCGACGTGGTCCTCCCCTACTTCATCGACCTGGCCGCGGGCGAGCAGCGCCAACGATGGCTGCCGAAGCTGGCGTCCGGCGAGCACATCGGGGCGATCGCGATGACCGAACCCGGCACCGGCTCGGACCTCAAGGGCATCCGGACCTCGGCCGTCCGCGACGGCGACGGCTGGGTGATCAACGGGGCGAAGACGTTCATCACCAACGGCATCAACGCGGACCTGGTCGTCGTGGTGGCCCGCACCGGCGACGGCGCCTTCAGCCTCTTCGTCGTCGAGGACGGGACAGCCGGCTTCACCCGCGGCCGCAAGCTGCGCAAACTCGGCCTCAAGGCGCAGGACACCGCCGAGCTGATCTTCGACGACGTGCGCGTCGGCGACGACGCCCTGCTCGGGCAGCAGGGCCGGGGTCTGCACGCGCTCATGTCGCACCTGCCGCTGGAACGCCTCAACATCGCCGTCACCGCGTGCGCCGGCACCCGGGCCGCGCTGGCCTGGACGATCGGCTACGTCCGGGACCGCAGGGCGTTCGGCAAGCCGCTCGCCGATTTCCAGAACACCCAGTTCGCCGTCGCCGAGATGGTCACCGAGCTGGAGGTGACGCAGGCCTACGTCGACGACGCCGTTCTGCGCCTCAACGCCGGTGAGTTGTCCGCGGTCGACGCGGCCAAGGCCAAGTGGTGGGCCACCGAGATGCACAAACGGGTCGTCGACCGCTGCCTGCAACTGCACGGCGGGTACGGGTACATGCTCGAGTACCCGATCGCCCGCGCCTACGCCGACACCCGGGTCACCACCATCTACGGCGGCACCACCGAGATCATGAAACTGATCATCGCGCGTGACGTGCTGGAGACCCGATGACGGCCACGCTGGAGCGGATCGGCCCGGCACTCGCGGCCGCCCTCGGTGACGACGCCTGGCTCAGTTTCGAGACCGAGCTCATCACCGGCGGCAAGTCGAATCTGACGTTCCGGCTGCGGTCGGCCGCCGGTGAGGTCATCCTGCGCCGTCCCCCCGACGGCGAACTGCGGCCCACCGCGCACGACATGGGGCGCGAGTGCCGCGTACAGAAGGCTCTGTGGTCGTCGGCCGTACCCGTGCCGGAGATCCTGCTCGCTGATCCCGGCGGCGAACTGATCGGCGTGCCCAGCTATGTCATGTCGGCCGTGCCCGGCGTCGTCGTGCGCGACGCGCTGCCACCCGGGTTCTCGGCCTACCCGCGCACGCTCGCCCGCAACCTGACCGACACCCTCGCCGCGATCCACACCGTCGACCTGGAGGCGACCGGGCTGACCGGTTTCGGCCGCCCGGAGGGGTTCCTCGCCCGGCAGATCCGGCGCTGGAGCAGGCAGTGGGAGGCGGTCGGGCAGGACGGCGTGCTGGCCGTCGGCGAACTCGCCGCGGCGCTCGCCGACGCCGTGCCGCGGCACACCGCGACGTCGCTGGTGCACGGCGACTTCCGGCTCGACAACTGCGTGCTCGACCCGGTCCGGGGAACCGTCGGCGCGGTCCTCGACTGGGAGATGTCCACGCTCGGCGACCCGCTCGCCGACCTGGGACTGTTGCTGTTCTATTGGCGCGAACCCGGCGAGCAGCCGTGGCGGCTGGCCCCGTCGATCACCCGCACCATCGGTTTCCCCCGGCGCGCCGAGATCGCCGCCCGGTACGCCGAGGCGACCGGCGCCGACCTCACGCACCTGGACGTCTACCTGGCCTTCGCGCACCTGAAGTTCGCAGTCATCACCGAGGACATCAACATGCGGGTCCGCGCGGGCGCGATGGCCGGGCAGGACTTCGGCGACCTCACCGGCGAGGCCGCCCGCATCGCCGAGGCCGGCCTCGACCTGCTGGCGACGCCCTAGAACCGGTTGTTCGTCACCCGGGCCACACCGCGGGCCGGGTGCCGCGCCGTCGGGTACTCGTTCGGGTTGCCGAAACCGTCGAAGTCCGGGGCGGGGCGGCCGTCCACGTCCGCCTCGGCCGGGTCGACACCGGCCACCATCGCCCGCTTGCGGGCCAGCACCCGCCGCACCACCAGGAAGATCACGAACGCGACGCCGAGCCCCAGCACGACCTTGCTCACCGGGCTCAGGTAGCCCTCCACGCGCTCCCAGTTGTCGGCGAGCAGCCAGCCCGCGCCGATCAGGGCAGCGTTCCAGATCCCGCTGCCGATGACGGTGAACAGGACGAACCTGCTCAGCGGCATCCGGGCGACACCCGCCGGCAGCGAGATCAGGCTGCGCACGATCGGCACGCAGCGGGCGGCCAGCACCAGCCAGGAGCCGTACTTCTCGAACAGCGCGTAACCGCGCTCCACATCCGCGCGGGTGGACAGGATGAACCAGCGTTTGCCAGCCAGCGCGTGCAGGCGGTCGTAGCCGAGCAGGGCGCCGACGTAGTAGAGGACGAGCGCACCGGCGAGGGCGCCGACGGTGGCGGTGGTCCAGACGGCGAAGACGTTGAGGTCGCCATCGCGGGCCCGGAAGCCGGCCAGCGGCAGGATCAGCTCCGACGGGATCGGCGGGATGACCGTCTCGAGGAAGAGCAGCAGGCCGACACCGACCGCGCCCAGGGCATCAACCAGCTGAAAGACCCAGTCGGAGATCCAGTCGGTGATGCCGCTCATGCAGAAATCGTCTCCTCGTGCGAGTCGGTGGCGGTGCGCCGGTCCGTCGCCGAAGATACGGGCTCAAACTATATGATTGCTGTGAACGTCAGCCGTGCGGGCACGGCACCTCACCTGCGGATCAGCGTGAAACCGCCGGGCAGGACCACGGCTCGCACGGCCGCACCGGCGGCGGCGGTGACCCGGCCGCGCCGGACCCCGGCCGCGTCGTAGGTCTCGATCACCGCCGGGCCCGCAACGCGCACGGTTTGCGGGGTGCGCGCGGCGCTGCGCAGCAGCGCCGTCTGGCGCCCGGCTCCGCCGATCACCAGCCGCGACACCAGTGGTTCCAGCATCACCGCGTCCACCACGGCCTCACCACCGGTCGCGGTCGCCTCGAGATCGGTACGCCCGGACGCCAGCTCACCCACGGTCACCGGCAGCAACGCCCCCGCCGCCGGTGAGGCGCCCTGCGCGCCGACGTCGCCGTGGCGCACCACGCCCAGCGACGACCAGTGGGTGACCGCCGCGCTGCCGGGTCGCAGGTCGACGATCGGCAGCACCAGCCGGGCCTGGTCGAGCGCGGGCAGCTGCCAGCGGACGGTGGCGCCGGCCGGCATCCGCACGTAGCCGCCACTGAACGACGACTCGCCGGTCCACGCCGACGGTGGGGTGACCACCACGGCGCCGCCGCCGAGTTGTCCCTGCTCGGCCTCGACCAGGGTCGTGCCCACCCGCTCCACGACGCGCCCCTGCCGGGCCAGCGCCGCCACCCGCGGATCGGCGTCGAGCGCCAGCATGCTCAGCAGCCCGTGGATGGTCGACTCGGCGCCGGAGTTGCGGCTGACCGTGCCGTCGCCGGCGATCCCGTCGATGGTGCGGCCGGTCGCCGGATCGTAGGCGGGCACCGCGGCCGGGTTGGCCCCGAAATACCAGGCGGCGACGATCCCGGCGAGCCGGCGGAACCCGGTGCGGCCGGTCGCGTCGGCGACCGCGAGCAGCGACTGCAGCCGCGAGTCCACCCCGTAGGCGATCTGGGTGCGGTCGACGCGGGCCGGCAGCCGCCCGTTGTCCGGGCCGCCGGAGGTGAGCAGCCACGGTGTGAACACCGCCGAGTCGGTGACCGCCGGGCGCACCAGATCGGCGTCGCCGAGGACCTGGCCGGCGCGGGCCAGC
The DNA here is from genome assembly GCF_040638955.1 of Actinoplanes sp. NPDC024001. Classification (NCBI taxonomy): domain Bacteria; kingdom Bacillati; phylum Actinomycetota; class Actinomycetes; order Micromonosporales; family Micromonosporaceae; genus Actinoplanes; species Actinoplanes sp. NPDC024001. The sequence continues at coordinate 60,511 of NZ_JBEZZB010000035.1, read as the reverse complement.
GCGGCCGGCATCTGCGAACCCCAGCCGTGCCACAGCGACCGCGACAGCGCCCACGGGCGGATCGCGCCGAACGGCCATTCGCGCACGCCGCCGTCGGAGAGCGCGGCGATGCCCTCGGCGAACTGCCGCAGCGCGCGCCGGGCGGCGCTCGTCGCACCCACCGCGGCGTACGCGCTGAGCCCCAGCACGGCCTCGGCGGTGGCGTCGGCACCGTCGACGATCAGCCACGCCGGGGCCCGGTCGCCGTCGATCAGCTGCCGCTCGCCGTACCGGATCAGGACCTGACGATGCAGGGCGGTGACCGCGAGATCGAGCCGGCGCCGCAGGAAGGCCGCGAACTCGCGGTCGGCGGACCGCCAGGCCGCGTAGCCCTCGCCGAGCGCCCACACCGTGCGGGCCAGCCAATAGGACGGGCCGCTGTCGGACGGGTCGGGCAGTTCCGGCGGATCGGCGCTCGGGTTGAGCGTGCCGTCCGGCTGCATCCACAGGATGACGTTGCCGGCGTTCGGGCCGGTCGCGGTCTGCAGGTAGGTCAGGCCGCGCAGCAGCTGGTAGGAGGCCTGCCGGCTGCTCGCGGCGCCGGTCTGCCGCCAGTGCCGCAGGTAGACCACGGCGGCGCGGGCCACGTCGTCGGCGTTGTAGGCGCCCTGCCCGTACGTGTTGGTCGCCGGGTGGTAGGTGCCGCCGCCGAGGCGGCGGTAGGCGCCGTCCGGGCCGGGTTCGGCGTAGGTCCACAGCATGCCGACCGCCGGGGCTTCGGCGAGCCGGTAGGTGGTGTGGCCGTCCTGCGCGGGCGGGCTGACCTGCTCGCGCAGGAAGTCCAGGTGGGCGAGGTTAGTCAGCGGGGCCGGGCTCGGCCGGGCCTGAGCCTGAGCCGGGGTGGGGGTCAGCAGCGGGCTGGTCAGGGCGAGGCCGCTGCCGAACAGGACGGAACGGCGTTTCATGGCGTTCTCCTTCGTCGGTGAGCCGGTCCAGCCGAGCGACGCCGATGCGGGTGTCCGCCATGCCGTAGAAGACGTAGTGGACGCCGTCGACCTGCTCGATCGCGGTGGGGAAGACAACGTTGGGCACGGTGCCGTGGTGCTCGTCCGCGGTTTGCGGGGCGAGGATCGGCTGCGCGGTGCGGGCCAGCACCCGGCCCGGGTCGGCCGGGTCGAGCAGCATGGCGCCGGCGGCGTAGCTGACGCGCTGACCGGCCGGATCCCAGCCGGGCGGGACGTAGCCGGTGACGCCGTGGTGGATGAGCAGCCAGCCCTCGGGCACCCGCAGCGGCGGCGGCCCGGCGCCGATCTTGAGTTCTTCGTAGTCGAATGCGGACAGCGCCACGCAGCGGTGCTGCCGCAACCGGACCAGGGCGGTGATGTCGGCGTCGACCTCGTCGGCCGGCGCGTAGGAGATCCAGATGCCGGCCCGCTCGTCGGTGATGCCGGCGGGCAGGTGCACGCCCTCGCCGGGCCGCACCCAGCTGAGGTCCCACATCGGGCGGTGCAGCATCGCGTAGCAGGGCCGGCCGTCCGGTCCGGGCACCGGTTCGGCGAAGAACACGGCGTCCTTGTTGGGGAACAGGTTGAGGTCGGTGTCCAGGCCGGGCTGGTAGGCGAACTGGACCGGGCCGAGGCGCTGCCAGCCGCGCAGGTCGGTGGAGACGGCCAGGGCCAGGCGCGGGCCGAGCGGGCCGTAGGCGACGTAGGTCATCAGGTGCCGGCCCAGCGCCGGCACCCAGGTGGTGCGCGGGTCCTCCACACCGGCGTTGGCCAGGCCCCGCTCCCAGCCCTCGTCCGGCGCGAGCACGACACCGCGGCGGTGCACCCCGACCGGCACGCCGCCGCGCAACTCCACCTCGGCCAGCCCGACCCGGGACACGTTGCCGGCTGCGACCAGCCGGGGCAGCAGGTGCAGTCGCCCGTCCGGGGTACGGCCACTGGCCGGGTTGAGCACGCCTTCGGCCTCCCACGGGTTGCCGGGCTCGGGTGTCATCACGGTGCCGAGGCGCGTCAGCCCGTACGGAACATGGGTTTTGATCGGCATTCAGCCTTTCACCCCCGAACTGAGATCACTGGAGACGAACTGGCGCTGGAAGGCGATGAACAGCGCGACGGCCGGCGCGGCCAGCACGCAGGCGCCGGCGAGGATCGCGCCGAACGGGTTGGCCGCGCGCGACGCCACGTTGCTGATGTAGTTGGCCAGCGACACCGCCAGGGGCTGCATGTCGGCCTGTTTGGTGATCAGGAACGGCCAGAGGAACTCGTTCCACGGGCCGATGAAGGTCAGCAGCACCGCGGTCAGCAGGGCCGGTTTGACCAGCGGCAACGCGACCGACCAGAGGATGCGCACCTCGCCGGCGCCGTCCAGGCGGGCGGCCGAGAACAGGTCGTCGGGCAGTTGCAGGAAGAACTGGCGGAAGATGAACACCGCCGTCGTGTTGATCGCGAACGGCAGGATCATGCCGAGGTACGAGTCGGCCAGCCCGTAACCGCGCACGATCAGCACATAGAGCGGGATCAGCAGCAGCTGGAACGGGATCACCTGCACCAGCAGGACCAGCACGAACAGGGTGCCGCCGCCGCGGAACCGCAGCCGGGCGAGGGCGTAGCCGGCCAGCACCCCGAACACGACCGTGCCGAGCAGCACGCCGCCGGTGAAGATGCCGGAGTTGACCAGCGAGCCGAGCAGGTCGACCCGCGAGTTGATGTCGGCGTAGTTGTTCAGGGTCAGCCCGGAGGACGGGAACGCGCCGGCCACCGAGGTGTCCGGCTCGGCCTGCAACGAGCCGATCAGCATGTAGTAGAACGGGAACAGGAACGCCAGCGCGCCGGCGAACAGCAGGACGTAACGCAGCACGGCGGGCCATCGCGGCATGTCAGTCCCTCTCGATGAGCCGGCGGTTGATGAAGGCGACGACCAGGACGCCGATGACCAGCAGCACGCCGAGGGCGGCGGCGAAGTCGGGTTCGCCCTGCTGCAGGCCGCGCTGGTACATGACCAGCACCGGGGAGGCGGACGCGCCGTTCGGGCCACCGTTGCCGGTGAGCAGGTACGGCTCGGTGAACAGGTTGGCGCCGGTGATCAGCGCCAGGATCACCACGAGCGCGGTCGCCGGGCGTACGGCGGGCACGGTAACCGACCAGAACCGGTGCCACGTGCCGGCGCCGTCGACCGCGGCCGACTCGTACAGCTCCTTGGAGACGTTCTGCAGCGCGGCCAGGTAGAGCAGGATGAAGAACCCGAGCTGCTTCCAGGTCACGAACAGCGCGATGACCGGCATCGCGAGGCGCTCGTTGACCAGCCAGGACGGGTCCGGCGCGAGCGGGCCGAGCACGGTGTTGACCAGGCCCTCGGAATTGAACAGGAACAGCCAGACACCGACGACGGCGACGCTGGCGGTCACGTAGGGGACGTAGAAGGCGACCCGCAGGAAGGTGCGGGCGTGCACGGCTTTGTTCAGCGCGACCGCCAGCAGCAGTGCCAGGGCCGTGGTCAGCGGCACGTTGATGACCAGGAAGACCAGGATGTTGCCGAACGCCTGCCGCACGCCCGGATCGGTCAGCACCGCGCGGTAATTGTCCAGGCCGATGAACGGGTGATCGACGATGGCGCCGGGCGCGGCGAAGAAGTAGTCGTGGAAGCTCATCCAGATCGCGAACCCGAACGGGTAGGCGAAGATCACGGCGAGGTAGACCGCGTACGGTGCGGCCAGGATCATGCCGACCGGATGGCGGCCGAGGACGGCCCCCTTCACGAGCCGCTGGCGAGCTGATCGACCTTCTGCGCGGCGGCGTTGAAGGCGTCCGGCACCGGCTGCTTGCCGAAGATCACCGAGGCCGAGTAGGCGTCGCGGAAGGCCTGCCAGATCGCCACCGAGTTGGGTACGTTCGGCACCTCCACGGTCCGGCCGGCGAGGTCGGCGAACTGCTGGTAGGCGGGGTTCTTCGCGAAGTAGTCCGGGTACGCGGCCGCCAGGTCGGCGCGCAGCGGCATCTGCCCGGTCTTGCTGAGCAGCTCACCGTCCTGCTCCTTGCTGGTGGCGAACTTCAGCACCTCCCAGGCGGTGGCCCGGTTCTGGCAGGCGCTGTACATCGCCACGTTCTTCGCGTCGCTGAACGTGGTGATCTGGTCGGCCGTTTTGCCCGCCGAGGTGGGCACCGGCACCGCGCCCCACTTCACCTTGTCGCCGTAGACCGCGATCGCCCACGGGCCGACGATCGCCATGGCGGCCTTCTCGTCGGCGAACGAGTCACCGTTGTACGGCTCCTTGGGGGCCAGGCCCTCGTCGTACAGGGTCTTCCAGAACGCCGCGACCCGCTCCCCTTCCGGGCTGTTGAACTGCGCCTTGGCGTCCTCGACCAGCTGCTTGCCGGTCTCCGCGGCGAACAGCGGATAGAAGTCGAACCAGGACTGGAAGAAGTCCGCGGCCGGCGACGGGTAGATCGCGGCCGGCGCCGCACCCGACGACTTGATCTTGCGGGCGGCGGTCAGGAACTCGTCGTACGTGGACAGCGCCGGCTTCTCCGCGTCCAGCCCCGCCTTGGCGAAGATCTCCTTGTTGTAGAAGATCATGACGGGGTTGGACTTCCACGGCAGCTGGTAGAACCTGCCGTCCGGCGACTTGTACTGCTCGGCGGCCTCACCGGTGCGCTCGGTGACGTACTGCGCGCCGCCGTCGAACTCGTCGAGCGCGACCAGGCCGCCCTGCTTCTGGAACTGCGGCACCGCGGCCGGGGCGGTGTTGAAGATCAGGCAGGGGGCGTTGCCGGCAGTGATCGCGGCGCCGATCACCTCCTCCGAGCTCTTGCCCGCCGGGATCTCCTGCGCGGTGATCGTCTGGTCGGCGTGCTGGGTGTTCCACGCCTCGACCATGGCCTTGCCCCAGGCCAGCTCCTCCTGGTTGTTGGAGAGCCAGACGGTGATCGGGCCGGTGGCGGCGTTGGCCTTCTCGGCGTCGCCGCCGCCACCGCTGCCGTCGCAGCCGGCGGCGAGAACGAGAGTGAGCGAGACGAGGGCTGCCGGGAGCGTGCGTTTCATGGTCTCCTCCGAATCAGACGGTGGGAGGTGGGGGTGCTGCGGTGGAGGCCCGGACGACGAGCTGAGCCGGGGGAACGGCGATGTCGCCGACGGTCTCCCCGGCGATCAGGGCGAGCAGGGCCTCGGCGGCCGACCGGCCCCAGCCGTACGGGTCGGTGCGGACGCTGGTGAGCGGCGGGGAGACGTACCCGGCCAGCTCGGTGTTGTCGAAACCGGTGACCGACAGCTGCGCCGGGACGGCGATGCCGTGCTCCAGCGCCACCGACAGCCCGGCGATGGCCATCAGGTCGTTGGCGTAGACGATCGCGGTGGGCCGGCCGGCTCGGCCGCCGGCCAGCAGCGCCCGGGTGGCCTGGGCGCCGCCGGCCGCTGTGAAGTCCGCCTCCACCACGGGCCCGGCGGGCAGGCCGGCGTCGGTGAGCGCCTGCTCCCACGCCCGGCGCCGCACCGAGCCGTGCAGGAACCGGGACGGGCCGGCGACGTGCGCGATCCGGCGGTGCCCCAGCTCGACCAGGTGGCGGACCGCGGCCGTGATCCCCGGCCGGTCGTCGACCAGCAGGGCCGGGAAGTCGCTGGGCACGTCGGGCCGGGCGATCGTGACCGCCGGCATCCGCAGCTCCTCCAGCAGCGCGATCCGCGGGTCGCCGACCCGCAGGTCGAGCAGGAACACCCCGTCCACCCGGCCGGCGCCGGCCAGCTGCCGGTAACCGTCCTCCTCGGCGGCGGCGTCCGGCACCACCTGCAGCACCAGGGCCTGCCCCCGCTCGGACAGGGTCCGCTCGACCCCGGCGATGAAGGCCGGGAAGAACGGGTCGGCGCCGAGCAGCTCCGGTGGGCGGGCGAGGACCAGCCCGACCGCGAACGCGCGGGAGACCGACAGCGCCCGGCCCTGATGGCTGGGCGTCCAGCCCAGACTGTGGGCGGCGTCGAGGATCCGCTGCCGAGTGCCCTCGGCGACGCCCGGCCGTCCGTTGAGCACGAACGACACCGCCCCTTTGGACACCCCGGCGACGCGTGCCACATCGCGGATCGTCGGGCGCTCCGGCCTGGTCATCGGTGACCTCCCGGCGGTTACTAAACCGGTTTGAACGCGAACCTAGACCGGTTTAGGCACCCCCGCAATCGGAGAGCGCCGGGACTACGAATAGCGGTATCGGATCGCGGTCAGGGGCACGCCACGGGAGTCGTCGGTCGTCGACGCCCCGTCGGTGCGCCAGCCGGCGGCTTCGTAGAAGCGCCGGGCACGCTCGTTGGCCTCCAGCACCCACAGGATCACCTGCCGACAGCCCGCGTCTGCGAGCCGGCGCAGGCCCGCCTCCATCAGCAGCCGGCCGGCACCGCGACCCCAGTGCTCCGGCAGGACGTAGACCGCGCGAACCTCGCCGACCAGACCGGCGTCGGCGTCGGCGTCACCGCTCGGCGCGACGTTGATGAAACCGACCACGCCGTCGTCCCGGTCCTCCACCACCAGGGTGCCCGCGGGGAACCGGTCGGACTCGATCAGCTGCCGCCACACCTGCCGCCGCCGGGACGGATCAAGCCGATCGAGGTACTCCGCGGGCATCACCCCGCGGTACACCTCCCGCGACGTGCGTGTCTGCACGACGGCGAGCGCCTCGGCATCAGCCACCGTCGCTGACCTGACGATCACGGCGTCCGGCTATCGCGATGCGGACATCCGGCGGCGCCACCCGACACTCCGGGGTTGCGGCGGCTCGCCGCGCCGGCACAGCAACTCGACCAGCCCGGCCGCATCGATCTGCACGCCTTTCTCCCTGGTTACCGGTACGTCTCGGTTCTACCACCGCAGCTGCACGGACTTCACCCTCATCAATGACGCGTTCAGCGTCCTGCCGCACGTTCGGCATCCTCGGCCGTCCAGACTCGCAACGATGCGGCGATCAGCCCGGTACGGTCGACCGCAGCGCGAGGGCGAGCCGGGCCGCCGTCACCGCGCTGTGGAAGGAGACCTCGCTGAGCAGGCCCGGCGCCGCGACCTGGTCACCGGCGAGGAAGACGCCGCCGCCCCGGGCGATGGCCGGCCGGTCCCGCCAGGTGTGCCCGGGCAGGTCCAGCGCGCCGGTGCGGCGATGGGCGACCGCGTCGCGCCGCCAGGTGAGACGCGTACGCCAGCCGGGCAGCGCCTGGTCGACCAGCGCCTCCAGCCGGGCCAGGCCGTCGGCCTTCGACTCGCCGGGACGCAGCGGCAGCTGAGCCTGGATCAGGGATTCCCCGGCCGGCGCCAGGCTCGGATCGGGCAGCGTGAACCGCTCCAGCCAGCCCGCCTCGTCGAGGTCGCTCACGACGAAGGCATCACCGGGCGCCGCGCGGACCGCCACGTCGAGCAGGGCGGTCCGGCCGCTCTCGACGCGCGGCAGCGGACTGCCGATCAGGGTGGCCGCGGCATCCAGGGAGGTGGCGACGATGACCGGCGGCGCGGGGAGCTCGCTGACCCGTACGCCGGTCTCGATCCGAACGCCCAGGGCGCGGGCGTGCGCGGCGAGCCGGTCGATCAGGGCGCTCCAGCCGCCGGTGACGTACCGGGCGGCGGGATTCGCCGTGAACACCCGCAGCAGCCGCGGCCAGACGAAGGCGGCCGACAACCGGCCCGGATCGGCGTCGAAGGCGAAGACACCCGCCAGGTTCGACAGCGCCGTCGCCGTCGCGGCGCCGTGCCGCTCCCGGATCCAGGTGTGGAAGTCGAGGTCGGCCGGCGCCGGCCGACTGCGTCGTGTCAGGACGGGCAGCAACACGGCCGGCGGGGTACGGCGCAGCCGGCCGCCGTGCCGGAACCGAAAGCCGGCCAGCCCGCGTAACGGCACCGCGGTGTGCGCGCCGATGAGGTCGCAAGCAGCAAGCCAGTCCCAGAACGGGCCGTCGCTGTAGAACACGTGCGGGCCCTCGTGGGCGACATACGGCGCCCCGGTCGTCCTGGCCCGCCCGCCCAGCGTCCGGTGCGCCTCCAACAGCCGAACCCGGGCGCCGGATTCCGCGCAGACGATCGCGGCGGTGAGCCCGGCGAGGCCGCCGCCGACAACGGTGATGCTCTCCATGAACCGATGACGACGTGCGGCACAATCGTGTGACATGGACGGCTGGGACGGGCATCGCCGCTACCTGTTCGCGGTGGCGTACCGCCTGCTCGGCAGCGCCGCCGACGCCGAGGACGCGGTGCAGGAGGCCTATCTGCGGCTGCGCGGCGCGGCACCGCCCGACCTGGAGAACCAGCGGGCCTGGCTCACCACCGTCACGGCGCGGATCTGCCTCGACATGCTGGGCTCCGCCCGGTCCCGCCGCGAGTCGTACGTGGGCACCTGGCTGCCCGAACCGCTCGTCGGCTACGACGACAGCGACCTGAGCGACACCGTCGCCCTGCGCGAGTCGCTGCGCACCGCCGTGCTGCTGGTGCTGGAGACCCTGTCACCCGCGGAACGCGTCGCGTTCGTCCTGCACGACGCGTTCGGCATGGACTTCGACCGGCTGGCGGCGGTCGTCGACCGTACCCCGGCGGCCTGCCGGCAGCTCGCCTCGCGGGCCCGGCGGCGGGTCCGTGAGCAGGCGCCACCGCGCCGCCCGGTCTCCGCCGAGGAACACCGGCGTGTGCTGGCCGCCTTCCTCGCCGCCAGCGCCGACGGTGACCTGTCCGGCCTGATCCCCCTGCTCGACCCCCGGGTCGTGCTGCGCTCCGACGGCGGCGGCGCGGTGCCCGCCGCCCGCAAGCCGGTGCACGGCCCGCACCGGGTGCTCACGCTGCTGTCCGGGCTGGCCCGCCGCTACGCCGGGGTGCGGCTGACGCCAGTGCCGCTCGCCGGCGGCGACGGGTTCCGGCTCGAACTCGGCGGCGAGGTGCTCGGCGTGATCGGCGTCGAGACAGCCGACGGCCGGATCACCGAACTGAACCTGGTGGTCAACCCCGCCAAGCTGGCCGCACGCTCACAGTGAGAACCGGTTCACCCGCTCCGGGCGCAGCACGATGCGCACCACGCCGGCGGTGCGCCATTCCTCGACCAGCGCGCGGTTCTTCGCCTCGCGCATGTCGTAGTAGCGGTCGGCGAGCCGGGCCGCGAGCTCGAAACCACCCTGCTCGTGCAGGGTGACCGCGCCCTCCACCGACACCCAGTGCTCGGGCTCCCCGACCGGCGCAGCGACCACGACGGACGCGCGGGGCTGCTCGCGGAGCCGGTCGAGTTTCGGCGCGTCCGGCAGCGAGAACATCTCCAGGTCGCCGCCGGCGCCGACCTCGAACCACACCGGGCGCGGCGCGGGCCAGCGATCCCCGCGCGGCGCGACGGTGAGGAAGGCGTACAGCGGCCGGGTCAGCAGGGCGAGATCGTCATCGCGCAACATCCCGCCACCCTATGCCGACGCCCGGGACTGCTCAGTTGGACCAGGTGTATCCGGCCATGGCCGCGCCGGGACTGGCGAGCAGGGCCGCGATGGTGGCGAGCACGAGGGTCGTGGCGGTCAGCAGCAGGGTTCGCAGACGCATGGTGATCTCCCCAGGTGAGATGAGCCTGTCTGTTCGCCGCTGAGCGTACCGAGCCGGCACCAGCCTGCCGGCCCCGTCAGATCCAGCCGTTCGACCGGGCGCGGTGTGCCGCTTCGATGCGGTTGCGGGTGCTGGTCTTGCCGATCGCGGCGGACAGGTAGTTGCGGACCGTGCTCTCCGACAGGTGCAGGCGGGCGGCGATGTCCGCGACCGTGGCGCCGTCCACCGCGGCGCGCAGGACGTCGCGTTCCCGGTCGCTGAGGGGGTTGGGGCCGGCCGAAGGCGGTGAGGATCAGCACCCGGCAGCCGGGCAGCCGCTCGCGCAGCGTCGCCGCGGTGTCGAGGCCGCTGCCGTCGGGCATCTCGATGTCGAGCAGGGCCACGTCCGGGCGTACGCGCAGGGCGGCGTCGAGGGCGTCGGCGGTGGTCTTGTTGGGGCCGAGCAGCGCGACGACGGTGCCCGCCTCGATGGTGAGGTCGAGGTCGTCGACGGCGCGGACAGGGCCGAATCGCCGGGTGATTCCGGACAGATGTACCGCGGGGCTTTCCATGTCGTCCACGCTAGGAACGCGGGCGGGACGGCAGCAGAGCCGTGGATACGCGACCGGGGGTGACAAATGTACTGAACGCTTGTAGTTTGCGATCGACCGTGACACCACCCGAGGAGGTGAGACCCATGACCGTTGGATCGATGTGGGTGCTCCCCTCTGCCGTCATGGTCGGGCGATTGACGTAGGTGTCGCCGGGAGCGCCTCGACTCCCGAAAGGCCACACCCATGTCCCTTACGTACGACGTTGTCATCGCCGGTTGTGGGCCGGCCGGCGCCATGCTGGCCGCGGAATTGCGGCTGCACGATGTGCGGGTGCTCGTCCTGGAGAAGGAAACCGAGCCCGCCTCGTTCGTCCGCATCGTCGGCCTGCACATTCGCACCATCGAACTGATGGCGATGCGCGGGCTGCTGGAGCGCATTCTCGAACGCGGGCGACGGCGCCCGGCCGCCAGCTATTTCGCCGCCATCGACAAACCCGCCCCCGCGAATCTGGACTCCGCGCACGCCTATCTGCTCGGCATCCCGCAGCCGGTCATCGTTCACCTGCTCGAAGAGCATGCGATCAGCCTGGGCGCGCAGGTCCGGCACGGTTGCACGGTGGCCGGCCTGGAGCAGGACGACGCCGGGGTCACCGTCGAACTGGCCGGCGGGGAACGGTTGCGTACGCGCTATCTCGTCGGCTGTGACGGCGCGCGCAGCACAGTGCGCAAACTGCTCGGCGTCGGCTTCCCCGGCGAACCCTCACGGACCGACACGCTGATGGGCGAGATGGAAATAGGTGTGCCGCCGCAGGAGATCGCCGCCGCCGACGTGAGCGACCGGCGTTTCAGCCTCACCCCCTTCGGCGGAACCATGTATCGCGTCATTGTTCCCGCCGCGTCAGTCACCGACCGCACGGAACCGCCCACCCTCGAGGATTTCCGGCACCAGCTGCGTGCGATCGCCGGCACCGATTTCGGCGTGCATTCACCGCGCTGGCTGTCCCGTTTCGGCGACGCCACCCGGCTGGCCGACCGTTACCGGGTGGGGCGGGTGCTGCTGGCCGGCGACGCGGCGCACATCCATCCGCCCATCGGCGGGCAGGGACTCAACCTGGGCGTGCAGGACGCCGTCAACCTCGGCTGGAAACTGGCCGCACAGGTCCGCGGCTGGGCGCCGGACACTCTGCTCGACACCTACCCGGCCGAACGTCATCCGGTCGCCGCGGACGTGCTGGACAACACCCGCGCCCAGACGGAGCTGCTGTCCCCCGAGCCGGGCGCGCGGGCCGTACGCCGGCTGCTCATCGCGTTGATGGACTTCGACGAGGTGAACCGCTACCTGCTGGAGAAGATCACCGCGATCGGCGTCCGCTACGACTTCGGCGAGGGCCCGGAGCTGCTCGGCCGCCGCCTGCCCGACCTCGACGTCAAGCAGGGCCGCCTCTACGACCTGCTGCATCGCGGCCGTGGCCTGCTGCTGGACCGCACCGAACGCCTGACCGCCGCCGGCTGGTCCGACCGGGTCGACCACCTCGCGGACGCCACCGCGCCGCTGGACGCCCCGTGCGTCCTGCTGCGTCCCGACGGCCACGTCGCCTGGATCGGCGACGATCAGCGGGACCTGAACGACCACCTCGCCCGCTGGTTCGGCGCGCCCGCGTTTACCTGACGGGGAATTGGTTCGGCTCGCCGGACCGGCCAGGGTTGCCGGCATGACGACATACCGGATCCACACCGTCGAGACGGCGCCCGAGGATTCCCGGCAAGCTCTGCGGAGCCTGCAGGGGGCCCTCGGGCTGGTGCCGAACCTGGCCGCCACGATGGCCGGCTCACCCTCGCTGATCAGCACGTTCGTCGCGGCGTTCGGCCAGTTCGGCGGCACCGGCTTCACCGACGCCGAACGGCAGATGCTGCTGCTGTCCAACGCCGTCGCCAACCGCTGCGCCTGGGCGGTGGCCTTCCACTCCACGGTCGCGCTCGCCCAGGGCGCCCCGGCTGCGGCGGTCGACGCGGTCCGCCGCGGCGAGCTGCCTGACGATCCGCGGCTCGCCGCCCTGTCCGCGACAACCCGTGCGCTCATCGACAAGCGCGGGCACCTCGACGAGGCCGACGTCAAGAGCTTCACCGCCGGCGGCTTCGACGAGCGGCAGCTGCTCGACGTGCTCACCGGACTGGCGATCTCCACGATGGCCAACTACACCGGCAACCTCGCCGATCCGCCGCTGGAACCGCCGTTCCAGGCGCAGGCCTGGCACGGCGGATACTGACCGGATGAGCGGTGACATCGGCACCCTCGTCCAGCGATGGCGCAAGGCCCGGCGGCTGAGTCAACTGGGGCTCGCCGCCGAGGCCGCCGTCTCCATCCGGCACCTGTGCTTCATCGAGACCGGCCGGGCCCGGCCCAGCCGGACCATGGTGCTCCGGCTCGCCGAGGTCCTCGACGTGCCGCTGCGCGAACGCAACACCCTGCTGCTCGCCGCCGGTTTCGCCCCCGAGTACCGCGAGTCCGCTCTCGACGCTCCGGCGATCGCCGCCGTGCAGCAGGCGATCGAGGCGATCCTGGCGCAGCAGGAGCCGCACCCGGCCGTGGTGATGGACCGCGGCTGGGACATCCGGGACACCAACGCGGCCGCCGGCCGCTTCTTCGGGTTCCTGCTCACCGGCCACCGGCCGGTGCCCGGCCCGGCCAACGTGCTTCGGCTCATGTTTCACCCCGATGGGGTACGGCCGTACGTCACGAACTGGCCGGAGGTGGCCCACGCGCTGGTGCGGCGCGTACGCCGGGAGGCTCTCGGCGGCGTGACCGACGAGCGCGCCCAGCGCATCCTCGCCGAGGTGCTCGCCTATCCGGGCGTGCCCGCCGCGGTCGCCGACACCGACCCGCTGGCGCCGCAGCTGCCGATCGTGCCGGTCCGATTCGCCCGCGACGGCCGCCAGTTCGACTACTTCTCCACCGTGACCACGCTCGGCACGCCGCAGGACGTGACCTTGCAGGAATTGCGCATCGAATGCTTCTTCCCCGCCGGCGAACAGACCCGGCGCGCGGCTCCGAGAATCTGGTCGGCGGTCCAGGACGAGAGCAGAAGCTCCACGTCGCGTGGTCTCCCTGACTGGCGGAGCCCAGTTGCTTGACTGTCGGTGACACGATCTGCCATTGCTGACTCCGAGCACAATGACAAAGGTTCCGAAACGGGCGAGATCGGCACTCAACGCATCGACACGCGTGGGTAGACTCCCACCGATCCGGAACGCGGCGGTTTGGGGGCAGTCGATGGCCGAGACGGGGGACGCCACGCGACGGGGCCGTCGCGAGGCCACGATGGACGCGACCCTCCCGGCGCACCGCGTCGCCTTCGCCTCGCGGCTGCGTGACCTGCGTTCCGAGTGCGGGCAGCCGACCTACCGCGCGATGAGCCAACTGGCGCACTGCAGCTTCGCCTCACTCTCCGGCGCGGGGGGCGGCCGCCCCCACCCCCCCAGGGCGGGCCCCCCCCGGGAGCGGACCGCCCGCCACCGCCACCCCCCCCCGCCGGCCCCCCTCGAAACAGCACACCCCCCCACACGCCCCGC
>NZ_JBEZZB010000035.1:0-46888 GCF_040638955.1 Actinoplanes sp. NPDC024001 | reverse complement strand
CCTCGTGCCCCCTCCCCGGCCCCCCCCCGCGCGGGGGGGGGGCGCCCCCCCCCGCTTCCCCACCTGGGAGACCACCCGGGGGTACGTGACCGCCTGCCTGCGCCACGCCGGCCGGGAAGCCGAGATCGACACGGCTCTCCCCCAGTGGCGCCGTGCGTGGGAGGACGCCTGCGTACGCGAGAAAGCCAACCGTGCCGAGCCGCCGCCCGCAGCCGATCCCCCGCCGGTGGCGCGCCGCCCCCGGCGGCTGCTGTGGCGCCCGGCCGCCGTGCTCGTCGTGCTGGCCATGCTCACCACGCTGGCCGCGGCCGCGGCCCGGCCGCCCACACCGGCGCCGATGACCGGCCTGTTCAACATCCTGGTGATGCCGTTCGCCGGGCTTCCCGCGCTGGAGACCACGCTGGCCCGCGAGCTCGGCCGGTGGGCTCAGGACGAACCGATCATCACGGTACGGGGCCCGGCCGACGTCGACCGGGTCCCCCTGGAGCGCGCCGCCGCCGAGCACGGCGCCGACGTGGTGCTGACCGGACGGCTGGCCACCGCGGGCGAGAGCTGGACGATGACCATCGACGTGCTGGTGACCGACCGGGTCTTCGCCGAGACCCCCGAGTTCGTCGGCCACCACGAGATCAGCCTGACCGAGCCGGCCGGCGTCATCCGCGGCAACATCGAGGTCAACCGCCAGCTCGTCGGCGACGCGGTCCGCTACGTGCAGGCGGTGGTCGCGTTCGTGCGCGGCCTGGGCCGGTACGCGCTGGACGACTATCCCGGGGCGGAACGCGACTTCCGCACCGCTGACCGGGGGCTGTCCACGATCACCGACACGATCCGGGCCGAGGTGGTGCTGCTGATGCTGGGCAACGCGCTCGGCCGCACCACCCGGTATGCGGAGGCCGCGCAGACCTACCGGCGGGCCCTGCAAGAGCGGCCGGAGTACGCGCGGGCCACGGTCGGCCTCGCCGAGGTGCTGCGGGTCAGCCACCGCGACGACCCGGCGGAGCTGCGGCAGGCCTCCACGCTGTATCAGCGGGCGCTGGACCGGCACGAGGGCCCACTGCTGGAGATGAAGGCGCGGCTCGGGCTCGGCCTCACCTACCAGAGCCTGAGCGTGATCAAAGCCGGCAACCTCTGGACCGAGGCCGACGCCCAGTTCACCCGCGTCCTGCAGGCCAACGGCGCGGCCGAGCTGCACGGCGAGGCCGAACGCCAGTCGACCCGCCTGGCGGCGGAGGCGCGGGCCGGCCAGGCCCTGGCCGCCTGGGTGGCGGGCCGCAACGCGGAGGCGGCGATCGCGTACGAGGAGGCGCTGGGCATGCTGAGCCGCATCCAGGTGGACCGGCCCTCCCTCCGCGAACGCGAACTGATCTTCCTGCACAACCTGCGCGACGTGTACCGCGCGATGGACGCGACGGCCGAGTCCGAGGACGTCGAGGCCAGAATCCGCCGGGCCGGGGGCAAACCTTGATCCCCAGGCGCTACGTCGTGGTGCCGACCATCGTCGTGCTGGCCTTGGGCGCGGACATCGCTGTGCGGCTCCTGGACAGCGGCGCCCCGGGCAAGGCTGTCGCGCCCGCTGTGGCCGGCCCGCCGCCGTCGGCTCCGGCCCGGGTCGTGCCGGTGCCGCCGTCCGGGTCGGTGCCGCCCGGCTGGTCGCCGTCGTTCGCCACGACGGCCGGCACCTCGCCCGCCTCTCAGCGGCACGCCGGCGCCACCACCCCGACGGTGGTCCTGCCGGGCGCCTCGCAGCCGACCATCCCACCGCCGGGCGCGCCGCCGCCGAACCGCCCGACGCCGGACGGCAGGGTGCCGGAAGAACAATTACCCACCGGGCAAGCACCAGGTGGCCGGCCGCAGACCGCCTCGCTCGACGACCTGCTGGAGCGCGACGACGAGGTGCCGGACGGCGTCGCCGAGCAGCTCGCCTTCTTCTCCGGAGGCGGCACCGAGTGCCAAGCCGTGGCCCTCCAACCGCCCCTCGATGTGGAGGTGTCCAGTAACCGCACGATCCCCGGCGTCCCGTACATCTGCCTGCTGTCCACCCTCGACGACACGGTGCGGGTAACACTGACCACGCCCAGCGGTTCGGTCCTGACCGCCATCCGGCCGTGGACCGGCGACGGCCGGGACGCCATCCCCGTGCCGCTGGCGCCGGGCAGCCCACCCGGCCGCTACCGGATCAGCGTCCAGCAGGGCAAGGACCCCGAGAAGGCGACCACGGAATTCGTGGCCGGACCGGCACGTGTGCCCACCGTCCAGATCTTCCCGGGCATCGCTTTCCCCGGCTCGGCCGTGCACGTCTACCTCGGCGGTTTCCCGCCCGGCCACACCGACCTTCACCTGTACGCGTTCGAGAAGGAGACCGCGGACCACCCGATCTACCGCACCACCCACAGCGTCACCGTCGACGCCACCGGCACGGCATACCTGACCCTGCAGACCAGTACGTTCACCAAGCCGACCCACTACACGTTGGTCAACGAGCTGTACTTCGCCGACCGGCCGGACGGTGTCGCCCGGCCGGAGGCGTACGCGGGCTTCTGGCTCCGATGATCACGACCCGGCGCCGCATCGCCGCGCTGGCGGTCGCCTGCGTCACCGTGGCGGCCGGGGTGGTGATCCGGCTTTCCCCGAACCCGGAGACGCCGGGCGCCGCGGAGCCGGGCCCGCAGGCCGTGCCGTCGGCGTCACCATTGAGCCCGCAGTCCACGCCTGGTGCTTCGCCCCCGACCTCGCCGACAACCTCGACATCCGATCCGCCGGCTCACTCGATCGCGCCAGTCACCTCATCGTCGAGGCACGGCCCGCGCGCCGCCGCCACTCCCTCCCCGCCGGACCCCCGGCGGCCCGCGCCCGGCGGCACCCCGACGCGCGAGCCTGCCTCCCCGCCGGACCCCGGGGCGCGCTCATCACCGCCCGCACCACAGCTGGCCTCCCTGGAAGAACTCATGGAACACAACGGCCCGCCACCGGACGGCGTGGCCGAACAGCTCGACTTCTTCCTGGGCGGCGGGCCGGACTGCTTCTGGGAGGAACCGCCGGGCAAACCGACGATCCAAGTCTCTCCCGTCGTGGAGATCCCGAGCATTCCGACCGTCTGCCCGGCGGGTTTCGGCGACGTGGGCAGGATTTCGGTCGTGCTCACCGCTCCGGACGGGACCACTACGAGGCGTTCCGGCGGCGAGTTCGAGGGTGTCACGTTCCCGTTCCTGTCGGGCGCCCGCACCGGCCGCTACCACCTCCGGGCCACCGCCGGCGGCCGGAACGCCACCGCATCCTTCGAGGTCCGCCGGGCGGCCAAGCCACGCATGTGGATCGACCCGGGGGCCGCCGACTGGGGCACGAGCATCGACGTCTACATCGGTGGCTTCCCGCCGGGCCGTCCGGCCGACCTGCACCTGTATGTGTGCGGCCCGTTGCAGTACCGAGCCACCCGGAGCGTCGCGGTCGACGCGCGAGGCGAGGCCCATCTCATCCTGCGCACCACGGCCGGCCAGGAGAACACGGAGTGCTTCGCGATGAACAGCCCGCTGATCTTCGTGCCCGCCGACCCGCCGATCCCCGGAGACGGCCCGCTGAACCAGGTGTTCACCCTGCAACCGGCGTCGGACCCGGCCGCCCCACCGAATTGCGGGAGCGGCCGGGTCCGATGCTAGGACTCCACCGTGCACGTCGACGCCGGCGGGCACGGCTCAGACGTGCCGGCCTACCGGATCATCACCGTGGATATTCGCCGTAGATGTAGAAGCATCCCGGCTCACCACAGCCATCGGACGTCAGGATCTGTTCACGGACCGCCTCCATCACCAGGACCTGGACGTTGCGCCGGTCCGCACGCATGCTCGCACCCAGCTGCGCGCCGACCTTGTTGTTGTGCAGGTCGATCTTGGATTGGTCACCCTCCCAGTCGTCGCCGCGAGCCTTGGTGTTGACCGTCACGTCCACCTCATGAGCGGCACCGAGCAGCATCGCGTCCTCCACCGAGACACCGCCGGCCGTCAGCAACGCCATCCACATGCCATGCAGCACGGCGTTGGCCTGGCCCTTGGACACGCCCAGATTGCGCAGCTTCTCCGCCTCGTGCCTGGCGATCTCGCCGGTCAGGTCCGCGAGCAGGCAGGCTTCCGGACCGGCGTAGACACACCAGGCCTTCTGCGCCGGACCGTTCTGACTGTTCTCCTCGATCCTGCACAGGTATCCGGCAAAATCGTTCGCGCACCGGTCCGAGGCCCGCTGGGCGTCGAGCATCGAGTAGAGGTCGCGAAGCAGGACGCGGCGCATCTCCTGTTCCTGGGCGTCATCCCAGGGACGGCACCACGAACCCTTGCAACTGGGCGGCCGAACACCGGAGCCTCGCTTCGAGGCAGTCTTGGGCCGGAAGTGTCGCTCCCGCGCGGCATCGTCCTTCGCCGCCCACGGGCCACGGGTGTTGCCCGGGCAGAGGTCGCCCTCCTCGCGGCCGTAGCAGCGGCCGTCCGGGTCGGCGTTCGTCACCGGATTGTTGCCGCCGTACGAGTAGCCGTTGAACTGCTGTGGATTCTCCGGGTCGAAGACCGGGTCGACCGAGAGGAACCGACCGTCCACCGGCTCGTACTCACGGGCGCCCAGGTGGACGGCGCCGGCCGGGTCGTTGTCACCGCCCACGAAGCCCTTCTCGGTGGGCCACGCGGACTCGGTGCCGCGCGGTGAGCCGAACGGGGTCTGCCGCCGCGTCGTCACGGCTCTCGTGGCCGCGTTGATCGCTGTCTGCTGTGTTCCCTGGTGATCCGCGTACAGCCAGGTCAGATTCGCGGGCATCGAGCCTCCCGCCCGAGCCGCGATCGCGGTGCCGGCCAGCGAGTAGTACCGCGTGCCGGTGACCGTCGTGCCCTCCTGCCGGATCTCCTGACCGGGTAGGTAGAGCGTGGCGCCGGTGGAGTCCCGCCGGATCAGACGGGTGCCCTCGGCGTCGTGGACGCTGCTCTGTTCGGTACGCCCGGCGGCCGCGACTGTCGCCACTCGTCCCTCGGCGTCCCACGAGAGAACCTGGCTGGCGGTGCCGGTGCCGCAGTCGTTCGTGGCGGCCGACGCCGGGCGGCACACCGTGTTGCCGGCGGCGTCGTACGCGTACCTCTGGGTCGTGGCCGCCCGGCCGGGAGCCGTCGTGGTCACCGTGGCCAGGGCGTGCGCCGGACCTGGGTCGGCTTTCTGGTAGGACCGCCTGATGTCCCCCGCCGCGGAGTGCGACACCTCGGTGAGGCGGCTGCCGGTCGTGTCATAGGTCCAGTCCTGCCAGTACGGCGCGGGGCCGCCAAGATCCGCAGTCGTGGGCTCGGCGTTGCAGGCCGCAGTTTGCCGCGGGGTCCACGCCGTGGTGAGCCGCGCCAGCCGGTCGTACCGGAAGCACTGCTTGTCGCCGGTGTCGGTGATCTCGGTGATGTTGCCGGACGGGTCGTAGGTGTAGGTGCGGTCGGCGACGCCCGTCACGGTGATCCGGGTGATCCGGCGCGTCGCCTCGTCACGGTAGGTCGCGTCCTCCACGGCGGCCGAGCCGGCCACGCTGCGGACCGTGCCGCCGAGCTCGCCGAACGCCGTGTACTCGGCCGTCGCCATGGTGCCGGCCGACCCGGTCAGGCTGGTGTCGAGCCGCACCGGCATACCCGTGCCGGCGTGGTAGCCGGTGGACAGCTGTTCGGTGACCAGACCGCTGCCCGCGGGCCCGGCCGGCATGCTCATCGTCAGCTGCGCGCCGGTCGGAGCGGCGTAGCCGAAGCCGTAGACGTAGGTGCCGCTCAGTTTGTCCTCGGTGGGCGGGACGACGTAGTTCGCCCCGGTCGGCTGGTACCGGCCGTCGAACTGGCGCACCTGCCACTTGTACGCGTGCGCGCTGCCGGCGGGTTCGTACCGGATCGTCTCGGTGAGCTGTCCACGGAAGCCCGTCTGGCCGCTGTAGAGGGTGTCGTACTTCCAGCGTGCGCGTACCTGGCCGGTGGCCGAGTCGTCGCGCAGCTCGGTCTTGCGCCCTATCCGGTCGTAGCCGTACCAGAGCACCTCGCCGCGCGCGTCCGTGGTCGTGACCACCTCGCCCGCGTCGTTGTAGGTCTTGCTGGTGATCCCCCGGTCCGGGTCGGTCGCCCGGGTCTCGCGGCCACGCACGTCGAACTGCGACAGCCATTCGTTACCCGCCGCGTCAACGACCTTCGTACGGTTGCCGCGGCGGTCGTACTCGTAGCGGGTCTCCTGGTAGTCGCCGTCGACCCCGGCCGCGGTGGTGTGCTGGCGCAGCGCGACCGTTCGGCCCTCGGCGTCCACCACAGTCGTGGTCGCCACACCGCCGGCCTGAGGAGTCCTGGTGCTGAGATCGCCCTCCTGGGTGATCGTGGTGCGCCACTCCTCGACCAGGTTCTCCACGCCGTCGCCGGTGAGGAGCACCTCGGCGGAGACCCGGGAGGCCAGGTCGTGCACAGTGCGCGAGACCGTGGGCACGGACCACTCGGGCTCGTTCCACAGCGTGCCGGATGCCGCACCGGGTTCCACGTGCGCGCCGTACGTGCCGGTCACCCGGCCGTACTGGTCGTGGATCAGGTCGGTGACTACCCGGTTGCCGTCCCCGGCCGCCGAGGGCGACTGGTTCTGCCGCTCACGGAGCAGACCGTCCAGGATCTGGAACGACGTGATGGTGTTGCCGGCGCTGTTCAGCTTCCTGGTCTCGATGTACGGATAGCCGTCCCGTCCCGGCGCGAAGTGGTACTCGTACTGATCGGACGGCTGGTCCTCGTGGCCGGCGCGCGGCCACCCGAGCCGCCACACCTTCGCGGTCCGGCCCAGCGGGTCGTACGCGACCTCGGCGGTGGTGCGGCCGTTCGGGTCGACGGTGCGGGTCGCCGAACCCCAGTAGGGATTGAGTTCACGACGGGTCGACCAGCCGGGCATCGGCCCGGTGACGGTCTCGGTCGTCGCCGGGCCGCCCACCCGCGGCGTGTACGCGGTGGTGGTCACGTTGCCCTTCATGTCAGTCGAGGTGACCACGCGGCCGTCCGGCTGGTAGGTGCGCTGCTCGGCAACCTGCCAGACCGTGCCACTGCCGGCCGCCCAGTCCTTCAACGTCTCGGTTCGAGTCACCGAGCCGTACACCGGCGCAACGGCTGGTCCGTCGGCACCGTCGTACGAATATCGCTCGTCGGAGATGACGTCGTCCGCGCCGTCCGGGACCTGGCCGCACGGCAGGGCGGTCACGGTCGTCTGCCGGACGGTCTGGGTGAGGTTCTTCGTGGCGTTCCGGTTGTAGGCGTTCGCGGTGCACTTCTCGTCCCCGGAAACCGCGACGTCGCCGTCGTCCTGCGTCCAGGTGGTGGTCCCGTACTCCGGGTCCAGTTCGTTCACCTGCCGGGTGACGCGCCAACCGCGGGCCCCGTCCTTGCCGAGGGCGGTGGCGGTGTATTCGGCCCGGACACCGGTGAACCTCGATTCCGCGGTGACGCCGTTGACGGTGCGCGACGCGGTCGGCGCGGATCTCCACGGCACGCTCACCGTCCTGGACACCGGCTTGGTCTCGACGCCGTTGTAGGTGGTCTCCTCTCGCGTCCTACCCGCGAACTGATCTTCGTCGTGCACGGTCTCCTCGCCCAGTGAGGCCGGTACGGTCACGCTGCGGGTGCCGCCGGCCGGCGCCGCCCTGTCGCCGTGCAGGCCACGCAGGAAGTTCGTCACCGTCAGCGTGGTCGGCCCGGCCAGGCTGTCGCCGACCCGAGTCTTGACGGTCGCGTAGCCCCGCCACTGCGACCACGTCCGGCGTTCCGGCCGGGTCACCCCGTCGTCATCGGCGTAGCGCCAGGCGGGCGCGCCGACGTACTCGTACCAGGTGTGCATCGACCGCGCCTGCTTGCCGCCGGCGAGCTGCACGTCGTCCTGGGCGACGTGCTCGACCCGGTACTTGTGCCACCACTCGGTGATGAGCCGCTTGTCGTTCGGGTCGAGTGGATCAGGCACCAGCACCGGGTAGCAGCGCTTGGTGTTGGTGTGCGGCGTCGGCGGGCTGGTCGCGGTGCACTCCGGCGCGCTGTAGTCGACGTGCGTACGTGCGCCGGTCTCGGTGACGATGTCAGAGATCCGCAACCAGTTGGTGGTCGTGCCGTTCGCCGTCAGCACCCGGTTCGCCTTCGACACCGCGCCGAAGGTCACCGGCGGCATCGCGGCCGTCCCGCCGACGAGTCCGGCGTGGTCGATCCGGTCCAGCCACAGGCCGGTGTGGGTGCTGTCCGCGCTGGCCGCGAAGGTGTGGGTGAGCGTCCACTTCTCCACGTCCTGCCAGGCGGGCGTCTCTTTGGTGGTGTCCCAGACGCGCGTGGTGACGCTCGCCAGGCGCTTCGTGCTCCAGAACGTCGGAGCGTACTTCTGCGGACAGGCGGTAGCGGCGGCGTTGCATGCCTGGTCCCAGGGTGTGTCCTTCCAGTTCTCCCGGACCGGCGCGGCCTCGGTGCCGCAGTTGGCGACGCACCGCATCGCGTTCTCGAACACCACCTGGGCGCGCGGGGCGATCGATCGTTCGGTCACACCGTGCGCCTCGGCGGTGCGATCGAAGGTCCCGTAGTCGATACGGGTCAGATGACCCACCCGGTCGTACCCGGTGTCGTCCGCGTCCACCTCGTTGCGGGCGTACTTGTTGGTCTCCTTGCCGTACCAGTACGACATGGTGTTGCCGCGCACGTCGACGACGTAGTCGAGCTGCCACCGCCAGGCCTGGCCGCAGTACGAGCCGGCGAAGTTGCCGCTCTTGAAGCAGGGCTCGTTGGCGTGGTTGCCGTACACCGGCGCGGTCAGCGTGCTGTTCGTTCGATCGCTGTGCCCGGGCAGGGCGTTCAGGCCGAAGAAGTACTGCGTGCCGTCGGTGGTGGTCAGCCTCCAGTACTCGCCGTCGTTGTCGCCGTTGGCGGCGCCGGTGAACCGTTCCACCCGCGAGCCGTCCTCACCACGAAGATGCCAGCCCTTGCCCGCCTCGTGGATCAGCTCGCCGCCGCGGCCGTTCATGCTCAGCGTGAGGTTGTCGGACTTCCAGCACAGATCGCTGACCTTCTTCGTGTTGCCGCCGGGGCCCATGTCGTCCGAGCAGGGAATGTAGCGGCGCTCCAGGTATCCGGGCGAGTACTCGAATCCCTCGCCGATCATCGACGGCTGGTTGTTGGTCACCTCCGAACGGCCGTCGACCGACTGGGCCGAGTAGGACAACGAGATATCCGGCTGCGGCCCGGTCGCCGGCGGCGTACGCATCGGATAGCTCCAGGTGAAGTCGCCGGAACTGCCACCGGCGGTCCAGGTGCCGGATGCCTGCAGCGAGGTCGCGCTGAAGTCCCCGTCGCCGCCGGACTCCGCCGCCGCCAGCACGACATACGAGTCCCTGGCCGAGACCGGGGCGTCGGTCGAAATGACGCCCTTCGCGACGTCGTTGGTGCTGCGCAACCGCACCGACCGGCATGACGGGACGTCGGGCGTGGTGAGGGCGCATTCGGGCACCTGCCACAGTCGCAGGCGCGACGCCCACTCACCGCCCGCGGCGTACCGGAAGCCGGAGTAGTTCACTGACAGCGGGCTGGTGCCGCTGAGCGACATGACCAGCCGGTCCCGCCACTGTTCCGGCAGCGACGTCCGATCCAGCAGCCGCACGGTGACGCCTCTCGCCGCGGACACGGCGGCCGTCTTCACCGGCCACTCCGGTTTGGGTGCGGGCGCGTACCGGACCCGGTTCTGCGCCCACGCCTTCCCGGCGGCGACCGGCGCGCCGTCCTTGTCGACCTTCTCGGCGGCCGGCTCCGCCCTCGCTGCGGCAGGAACGCCGGTGGGCAGGGTGAACAGCAAGACGGCGGCCAGTGGCGCCGCGAAACGACGAAACATCAGCTCTCCCCTTACGCTCGGCGCCACAGAACACGGCCGGCGGCGTCCTGCAGCAGCAGGTCACCGTCGTCTTTCAGGACGAGACGGTCGGCGCCCGTGCCCCACGTGCGGGTGTCCCACAACGGGGTGCCGTCACTGCGGTAGACCACGAAGTTGCCGTCGGTCTGCACGTGGCAGAAGGCGCCCGGGTTTCCCCACGTCCGGGTGTCCCAGACCGCCGTGCCGCCCTGGGCGACCACCAGGTTGCCGTCGCTCTGCATGCGCAGGGTGAAGTTGCCGGCGTCGGACCTGATCTCGTCGCCGGCGTCGAGCCGGGTGCCGCGCAGCAGCGCGTTCTCGCCGGGCTCCGGGCCGATCTGGGCGTGGTACTGCGTGGCCACCGCGGTGTCGGTCAGCGCGCCCTGGAAGACCGCGACCTCGTCGATGCCGCCGGTCCACTGGCCGCCCGCCGGTCCACGCCCGACCAGCAGGGGGCCGGACCCGGTCGGGGCGGCCGCGGTGAACGCCTTCGCACCGCTGAGCGCGCCGTTGACGTACAGACGGATCTGCTTGCGCCCGGGGTCGTAGGCCGCCGCCAGGTGGGTCCAGCCGTTGGCGCCGGGCGCCTCGGCCGAGTCGACGCTGGTGGCGCCGAGCCGGAAGCGCCACCGGGCGGCTGCCGCGTCGTAGGTGATCGCGGCCGCGCTCTGCGCGGCTGCGACAGTGCGGTCCGCGGTCAGGTCGGTGGGCATCACCCAGGCGGAGATGGTGAAGGCCTGATCGGTACGCATCACCGGCGCGTCCTGCCAGCCCCCGGACGACTTGGTCGCGCTGCGCCCGTACTCCTGGGTGGTCTCCTCCTCGGCCTGCTGCTCGGGGAAGTAGCGGTTGTCCAGCCAGATCCCGGCCTCGCCGGTGGTGCGGCCGGCGCCGACGTCCACGCCGCGGGTGAGTGCCTGCCACCGGTTGAACGAGGTGGCCGAGTCGGGCGCCTCACAGGTGTCCGGCACCGAGGTGTCGTAGCAGGGCACGGCCGCGTTGAAGTTCCAGGCGCCGACCTGGACCGGGGTCAGGATGCCGGGCTCGTTGAAGCCGCCCGACTCCGGGTCGGAGGCGGGCCGGCCGGTGAAGTCCTCGGCCAGCAGCACCCGGTCGAAGACCTGCACGTCGGCGATCTGCCCGAGCCAGTGGTCGGCCATCGCCGGGCTGCCGCCCTCACCCGACCACAGCGCGCCGCCCACCGTGAAGGCCCCGCCGGCGTTGAACGGCACCGCCATCACCGTCCGGGAACTCGCGAGCGCGCCGTCCACGTACAGGCTCATCTGTTTGGTCGCGGCGTCGTAAACCGCCGCCAGGTGCACCCACCGGCCGATGTCCGCGGTGGTCACCAGCTCGGGCGAGGCGATCGTGGTGCCGCCCGGGTCGAGGTCGCCGCCGGGCAGGTAGAGGCCCCACCGCGGCTGGCCCTCGACCATGCGGTAGCCGAAGAAGAACGAGCTGCGGTGGGCGCCGGACTGCCCGGCCACCGTCCGGTTGCCCTCGGGCAGGTCGGGTGCGGGGGTGGCCGGGTTGTTGTCCATCAGCCGGGCCCAGGCCGCCACGCTGAAGCTGCCCGCGGTGTTGACGATCGGGGTGGTCGTGGACAGGTTCGAGTTGCGGTTGAAGTAGGCGACCTTGCCGCCGACCAGGTGCGTGTCGTCCGTCCACTCCACCGGGGAGTTCCCGGTGGAGGCCAGCGGCGTGTCACCGGCCTGGCCGGGGCGGCGGTCGGTCAGGGCCTGCGCCTGGGTGATGCCGGGGTAGGTCTCCAGGCCCCAGCTCGCCACCGGTGGGGACGGGCGGCCGACGGTGATCGTGTGCGAGTTGAGGTTGCCCAGGTTGCCGGTGGCGTCGATGCTGCGTACCCAGAGGGTGTTCTTGCCGAACCGGGGCGCGGTCAGCGTGACGCTCGCGTCCTTGTTGACGCCGGTGGTGGCGGCGATCTCGGTGGCCGGCGGGCTGGACCAGCCGTAGCGGAACTTGACCACGTCGGACTCGGTGGTGTGGAAGACGAACGTGACGGGACGGCCCGCACCGGTCGGGGTGGTCGAGCTGATCTCCGGCCCGCCGGGCACCGTCGTGTCCACCGCGAACTTGCACCACGGGCCCCAGCCGCTCCACCGGTTGTACGGCGCCGGGTCCTTGGACGTCACGTGGAAGGCGTACGTCTTGCCCTGCACGAGGGTGATCGGCTGGGAGGTGGCCCGGGTGTTCGCGGTCGCCGACGGGTCCGGGCCGGGCTTGAGCTTGGTGGTGGCGTCGTCCGGGTTGCCCGACGCCGGCACCTCGACGTATTCGAAGTAGCCCAGCAGCGTCTGCGAGTCGGCGTCGGGCAGCACCGCCGACAGCGTCGGGGTGTAGGTGCCGACCGACAGCACCCCGGTCTCCGGGCAGGCCACCCCGGCGACCTGCAGCCCGGTCGGCGGGGTGGGCACCGAGTCGTAGTCGACGACCAGCTTGGCGTCGTTCGGGAAGAACCGCTTCCACCGGTTCTGCGTGGACTCGCCGCCGTGGCCGCTGTCGCGGGCGGTGAGCGCGACGTTTACCTCGCCCCACCGGTCGTTCGCGGCCGTCTGGATGATGGCGTTGAGGTTGGCGCTCTGGAAGTTCATGTACATGTCCGGCCGCGGCGGGTTGCAGCCGCCCGCCTCGTTGGCGCTGCCCCACGCCTCACCCAGGTACGTCCACAGCGCCATCCCGGACCAGCTCGCCTTCGGCACCGAGTTGATCGCCGACGTGTGGTAGAGCGACGACGGGGTCATCGCGCAGGCCCACGAGTGGTCCAGCTTCATCTCCACCCGGGCCGCGTGGATGTACTTGCCGCCCAGGTGGACACCGTTGGCCGTGGTGGGGAACGCAAAGTACGAGCGGTACAGCGCGCCGCTGTCCGGGTTGCGCCCGACCCGCGCCGCCGACAGGTCGTTGCTCGATCCGTTGTTGGTGGCGTAGGCCCACTTGTTCTTGAACACCGACCAGTCGGGGTCGATGTAGATGGGGAACACCCGGTCCTTGGCGTCGAGAACCTTCGGGTCGGCCTTCAGCACCAGGGTCTTCCCGCTCACCTCGGCGCGCACCGGCGCCACCTTCGCGACGTCGCCCGCTGCCAGTGCCGTCGAGCGGGCGGCCGCGCCGGGTGTCGAGGCGGTCTTCGAGTCCCACATCAGCGCGGGCGCGGCCTCGGCGACCGGCGCGCCGCCGGCGGTGGCTCGCAGGGTGCCGTCGGCGTCCTGGTTCAGCGCCACGTCCCCGCCCACGGTCAGCCGGGTCGTGCGTACCGCCGGGTTGGCCGCCGCCTCGGCGGTGCCGACCACGAGTGTGTGGGTGAACCCGGTGTGCGTGGCCCGCACCACCAGGTCCACGCCGGGCAGCACGGCCGGATACGTCGCCGAGTCGCCGGAGATCTTCGGCTCGGGCAGCTTCCCGGGCCAGGACAGCGTCATCGCGTGCCCGCTGCGGGCGACCGTGATGAGCGGCCCGTCGCCGCCGCTGAAGCTGACGTCGGCGACCGACGCGGCCGGCCGCAGCCGCCCGTCCGAGCCGCGGGCGAGCCGCAGGTCGATGTCGGCCCAGCCGTTACCGGTACGTGCCCGCTGTGGCACCACCGCGGACTCGAACGACAGCCGGCCGTCCGCCCGCGCGACCACCTGGGTCAGTTCGGTTCTCGACTCGGCGACCACCACGTCCCGCTTGCACTGGGTGGCCAGGGCCCGCGCCCGGGACTCCCCGGCCGTCACCTCGGCGCAGGCGGGGGCGCTCACCGCCGAACCGGCCGGCACCACCACCGCCAACGCCCCCACGAGTGCGGCAGACAACAACGCGCGCAGCATGACGCGCCCCCTCCCCCTTGCCGACCGGCTCGTCGCGGCCGTCTGCGAAGGAGGTTCCGGCCTCGCCCGGCGCCTCGGAACAGGCGACCGGAGATCATGCACAAAGGATGGTGTTCACGCAGGTCAGCGAATTGTGCACGGGGTGACCTCGCACAATGTCCGAGCACGCAACGCAACTGACGTCCGCACGACATTCCCGCCGAAGCAGCTTAGATAGTCTGATGTCGATCCGACCGGACGGGCACTGGGGGCAGCCGGGTGGGCGAGACACCGAGCACCGGGCGACGCGGACGCCGCGAAGGTGCGATGGACGCTGCTCAGCCCGCGCACCGTCGTGAGTTCGCCGGGCGGCTGCGGGACCTGCGGCGTGAGTGCGGTCAGCCGGCGTACCGGGTGCTCGGCACGCTCGCCCACTGCAGCTACACCTCGCTGTCCGAGGCGGCCGCCGGGCGGCGGCTGCCGAGCTGGGAGACCGCCCGCGGTTACGTGACGGCGTGCCTCCGGCACGCCGGGCGGCAGGCTGAGATCGACCGGTTGCTGCCGCAGTGGCGCCGGGCCTGGGAGCAAGCAGACGTACGGGAACGCGCGCACCGCCCCGAGCCGCCGCCCCCGGCCGGTGCGCCGTCGCTCGAGCCGCCGCGGCCGGTGGCGTCGTGGCGCCGGCCGGCCGCTGTCGTCCTGGTCGTGGTGGCGCTGCTGGCGAGCCTGGCCGGGGCCGCCGCCACCTCGCGGGCGCCGGCGCCGATGACGGGTCGCCACAACATCCTGGTCGTGCCGTTCCAGGACGCCCCGGCGCTGCAGCGGACCGTGGTTCACGAGCTGGAGTCGTGGTCGGCGCGGGACGGCACCGTCGCCGTCCGCGGACCCGGCGGGGTGGAACCGGCGAGGCGCGAGGCAGCGCTACGGCGGCTGGCCGGTGAGCACCGCGCCGACATCGCCGTGACCGGCCGGCTGCACACCAGCGGCGACAGCTGGACCCTGGTCATCGACGTGGTGCTCACCCACCGGGTGCTCAGCGAGACCCCCGGGTTCGTCGGCAGCCACGAGCTGCACCTGACCGAGCCGGCCGACGTGGTCCGCGGCAACGTGGAGGTGAGCCGGCAGCTGGCCGACGACGCCGTGCGCTACGTCAAGGCGGTGGTGGCCGTCCGCGAGTCCCGCGCGGCCCAGGAACAGACCGGCGGCTGACGATGATCAGGTGGCCGTCGCGGCGCCGCGTTCGAGCCGCCCGCGGCCGACGCCGGCCACATCGCTGGGCGACGTGACCGTCAGCGGTGGGCCCGCCCCGACCGCCGTAGATCACACGGAACCGGGGGCCGGCCCGCCAGCCGGCCCCCGGTGCACCAGATGTCACATCGTCACGTTGAACGTCCGGATGCCGGAGGCGGGCACCCGCACGACGGTGTCCTCCACACCGGACCGGTCCTCCTCGCCGATCCGTACATCCCACTCGATCGTGACCTGCTGCGGGCCGGCCATCGGCATCTCGTACGCCGTGTCACCGGCATCGGTGGAGTCCGCCACGCCCATGTCGTCGCCGGTGGTCACGTTCACCGCGGTGAGACGCCAGGAGTCGGCCACCGAGCCGTCCTGCACGGTCACCGCGCCACGCAGCACGCTCCCGGCGACCAGATCCATGTCGTACGTGGTCTCCTCGCCCGCCCGGACACCGATCGTCTCGGCCCGGAACCGGTTGCCCACGCCGCCCGACCACTGCCGGGGGAAGGAGTACTCGACGAACATCAGCGGCCACGAGTACGGCCCGAGCTGCCCGATCAGGTACCGGCCCTCCTCGTCGGCCCGCACTGCGCCGAGCCCCGGGCCGACACCGGAGTGCCACGCGGTGATCGCGACTATCGCGTTGGGCGCCGGCGCGCCGTCCGGATCACGCACCACGCCGCTGATCGCTCCGGGCGAGTCCAGCTGCACGGTGGAGGCCTGGCTCACCTGGCCCGGCCGTACCCGGATCTTTGCCGCTTCGCGCTGGTCGCCGGTGCCCCCGGTCGGGCCGGCCCACTGGTGGCCGTATCCGTCCGGCGCGACGACGAACATCTGATACGTGCCGGCCGGAACCTCGTCCGTGATGATCCGTCCCTGCTGGTCGCTGTAGTCAGCTCCGCAGCTGTCCGGCAGGCCGCCGGTGCCCGGGACCTTCAGAATGACGCACGCGCCCTCGACGGGTTGTCCGGTGGCGCGATCGACGACGGTCGTGAAGACTCGCCCGCCCGGCGCGGCCGTACCCCCCTGAGCCGGCCCGGCGATGCCGCCGGCGGCCAGCGCGGCGACCGCGAGCACCGCACTGGCGCGTAATGGAAATCGATGGATCATGGTCGTTCCCCCCGTACTGGATGTCACTTCTCTGCAGGCAAGCGTGGGGCGCTGTCCGGCGGCGACGGTGGAGTTCGGACGAATTCGGACGCCGTGGCGCTCCGGCCGGCGACGGCGACCAGGGTGGCCCGTTCGGCGTTCAGCCAGGCGAGTGCGGCGCGCCGGTCGGTCATCGGCGGGACCCGGGTGACCGGCGCGGCGATGGCGGGCCGCCAACCGGCCAGGGCGGGGTAGAGGATCCGCACGGCGGCAGCGGCGGTCGCGAGGTAGTAGTCGAACAGCCGGGTCAGCGCGGCCCGGCGATCGGACGGGCGTTCCTCGTCGCCGGCCCGGGTGGTGGCGTAGGCACGCACGAGATCGTGGAACGTGTACCGGCCGGGGGCGGTCTGTTCCAGCAGGTAGTCGCCGCGCAGGCTGCTCACGAGCGTCTGGGCGGTGGCCACGTCGGTGTCGGCCAGGGCGGCTGCGGCGTACGCGTCGAAGTCGTGCCCGGGATGCAGCGCGAGCAGGCGCAGCAGCCGCCGCTGGGCGGCCGGCAGGTGCTGGTAGGACTGGTGCAGGGCGAGTTCGACGCCGGTGTCCAGGCGCCGGTCGCGGTGGCGTTCGTCGAGCCGGTCGGCGTGGTCGGTCAACGTCCAGCCGGGCGTGCCGCGAACATGCCCGGTGATCAGGCTCAACGCCAGCGGTAGGTGTCCGCAGCGCCGCGCGATCCGCGCCGCGGCGCCCGGATCCGTGCCGGCCGCCACCTCGGGGACGGCCTCGAGCAGGAACGCCAGGGCCTCGTCCGGGGCGAACGCGTCCATGGCCAGGTGGACCGCGGGGCGCAGCTCGCCCAGGGTGCGCCGGCTGGTGACCAGGACCAGACAGCCCGGCGCCGCCGGAAGCAGCGGACGGATCTGCTCGATGGTGGCGGCGTTGTCCAGCACCACCAGGGCCCGGCTGCCGGCGAGGCGGGCGCGGTAGGCGGCAGCCCGCGCGGCCAGTCCGTGCGGGATCCGCTGGCCGGGCATCCCGAGCAGGCGCAGAAACCCGTCGAGCACGGCCGCCGGATCGGCCGGCGGTTGCGCCGGATCGGTGTCGAAGCCGCGCAGGTTGACGAACAGCACCTGCTCGAACGGCTGCCGCTGGTGAAGCACGTGCCCGGCGTGGACGGCGAGCTGGGTCTTGCCGACACCGGCCATGCCCTCGATCACCACCGTGCCGCCGGTCCGGGCGGCGTCGCGGATCCGGTCCAGTTCACGGTCGCGGCCGGCGAACGCGGGAGGATCCTGCGGCAGGTCGCCCTGCACCCGTACCTGGGACACCGCCTCGATCTCCCCACCGATCACGCGCAGGACCTGACGCCACTGGGACACGTAGCCGGTGTCCGGATGCAGTGCCTCGACCACCGCGACGACCAGGTCGGTGTCGAGACGCTGCCGCCCGGGCCGGAAGCAGTATGCGACGGTGGACTTGCACACCAGCTCGTCGGCCGGCCGGCCCGCCGCGGCCCACGCCGTGTTGACCCGGTCCTTGATCGTCTCGTAGGAGGGGCTGCCGGCCCAGACCTTCAACCGGCGCAGACGCTCGACGACGTCCGCGAGGTTGCCGGCCCGCGCCGGGTCGGGCGGCGTCGCGAACCAGCCGCACTGGTTCGACTTCCGGATCACCGGGCACCTCGCCGATGCGCGCCGTCCGAAATCGTCCGAACCCCGACCTCGCCGGGAGAGCGCGCTCCACACTCGACGGATCGACCGGAAGGGAGGGAGCGATCATGGCGCCGAAGCGCAGAGAGATGGGCTGGGGCTGACCCCTGTCCTCGCCCGGGAGGGGTGCCGGGTCGTTCGGCCTCGCCCTGATCACCGTCGCGGCGAGATCTCTCCCAGGTGATCCCCGCGGTGGCTGCCGCTTCGCGCGACAGCCACCGCAGCCGAGCGGCGGACCAACGAACACCGAACATGCGTACGCCGGGCACGAACCGACCCTCCCCCGTGTCGGGCCGGTCATCAGACGCAGCCGCTTGAGAGAAGGCTCGGCGACCCGCCGGCGAGGCGGAAGGGGCGGACCGCAGCTCGCGACAAACCACGATGTTCTCGCTGGTCAGTGCTTTGTTCAAACCGGGTTCGTGAACAAACGGCCGACCGGCGATGAGTTCGGCCGGGGCGCCGGGTCATACCGGCACCGACAATTCCTGGAAAGGTCGAGCCCCATGACTGAGCTGAACCCGGAACGTGCCCGGCAGACGATCATCGAACACACCCGGCGCCTGGCCGAGTCCGCCACGGCGGCCGGGCCTGACACCGTCGTGCCGACGGCCCCGGACTGGACCGTCGCCGAACTCGTCGCGCACGTCGGCCAGACCCAGCGCTGGGTCGCCGAGATCATCGACCGGCGGATCACCGACCCGATGAAACTGCCCACCGAGATGGCCGCACTCCCCGCCGACCCGCGCGACTGGCCGGCGTGGCTGGCGGAGTCCGCGGATCGGGTCGTGCGCGCGTGCTCCGACGACGCGCTCGACGCGCCGGTGTTCAACGCCGCGGGCGACAGCCGCACCGGCACCCGGTTCTGGCTGACCAGCGTCCTCAACGAGACGGTGATCCACGGCTTCGACGCCGCCAACACGGCCGGCCGGGCGGTCGACATCGACGCCGACATCGCCGCCGCGCTGATCACCAACCACCTCGCGATGCTCACCTCGCCCACCTGGGAGATGCGGCGCTCCGAGTCCGCCCACGCGATCCGCGGCACCGGGCAGACCCTGCAGTGGCGGGCCACCGACACCGCGGACGGCGACAACGGCTGGTTCGTCGAGCAGCGGCCGGACGGGGCAGCCTGGCAGCCCGGAGTCCGGCAGGCCGATGTCACGGTGAGCGGCCCGGCTCCGTCGCTGCTGCTGATCCTGACCCGGCGACTCCCTCTCACCGGTGTCGCCGTCGACGGCGACACCGCCCTGGTCCAGCGCTGGCTCGACAACACCGCCCACATCGCCGACTAGCGTCCACCGGCTCGGGCGGGCACGTCCGTCCCGGGACCGGTCAGGAGGCCGCCAGCACGTCGACGACGAATCGCAGCGCGCCGGCCGGTTGCCCGCCGGCGGGACTCTCGCCGTACGCCAGGTCCGCGGGGATGTCGAGCTGGACCCGGCTGCCGACCTTGGCGCCGAGCAGCCCCTGGTCCCAGCCCTTGATCACGCCGCCGGTCCCGAGCGCGAAGTTGAACGTCTCGGAGCGGCTCCACGACGAGTCGAACTCCTTGCCGTCGGCGTAGGTGACACCGACGTAGTTCACGTCGATCGTCTGACCCGACTGGACCTCGGCGCCGGCGCCCTCGATGAGGGTCGTCGTCTTGAGCGCGGTGATGGTGCCGGTGCCCGCCGACACGGCCGGCTTCTTGCCCAGGGCCGGGTCGGCGCCCTCGGGAAGCGGCGGGAACGCGGCGCTCGACGCGGCCGGGTTCGCGCTGGGGGTCGCGCCGGCGCCGGTGGTGGGGTTCGAACTCGACGTGGTGCCGATCCACACGATCAACCCGACCACGAGGGCCAGCACGACCGCTGCCGCGCCGGCGACGGTCAGCATCTGGCGGCGTTTCTGGCGCGCCCGGGCGCGCGCTTTGGCGGCCTTGGCCTCCGCCCGCTTCTCAGCTTTCGTCTTGAGCGGCGGTCCACCGGGGCTCTTGCGGGTCGGACCACCGGGAGCACGGTTGACAGCCGAGCCGCTGCGGCTCGCTACGGAATCGGGCACCGCCCGACGATACGACATCCGGCTGTGAACCGGGTTCCCGAGACCTGGCAGCAAGCTTGGTGTGCCGGGCGGCCATCAGCAGAACGCCACCGAGGACGGCGAGCACCGCGCAGACCAGCAGCGCCGGGCGGAAGCCCAGCGTCTGGGTCATCGCCCCGGCGAGCAGTCCGGACACCAGCGAGCCGACGGTCAGGGTGTTGGCGAACAGGGTGGTCGCACGCCCCGGCGAGTGCGGCGCGAGGTCCTGCACATGGCTGATGCCGAGCGTGCCCACCACCGCCACGGCGATGCCGCGTACCACCTGTGTCCCGATCAGGAACGGCATCGCGGTGGCGGCCGCCACCAGCACGAAGAAGACGGCGAGCAGGGCCATGCCGGCCAGGATGACCATTGTCCGTACGCGGGCCGGAAGCAGCATCGTGGCCAGCGCGACCGGGATCTCCACCAGCGCGCACACGGTGAAGAGCAGACCCATCTCGCGGCCCGGCCGGTGCAGGGCGCCGGTGACGTAGAGCGGCAGGACCACCGACCCGGACAGCATCGCGGTGTGGAAGCAGGTGAAGCTGCCCGCCGCGAGCAGCATCGCCCGGGAGAGCCGGCCCCTGCCGACGTGCGCGGGCCTGTCCCGGTGCGGTCGCGGTGTCCGGCCGAGCAGCAGCAGCGGCCCGGCGACCAGCAGGAACGCCAGGGCGGTCGCCAGCAGCAGCCGGTGGTACCCGCCGGCGGCCAGCAGGGCGGCGCCGATCATCGGTCCGATCGCCCACGCGAGCGACCAGGCCGAGCGCAACGCGGGCGTACGCCGCAGCGACGCCTGCTCGCCGGCGCGGTCGTGGTGGGTCCGGGCCAGTGCGAAGAGCTGGGGGAACGCCGCCGTTCCGGCGCTGAGCAGCCCGGTCGCCACGAGCAGCAGGACGGGGTACGAGGTGGTCGTGGTCAGCGCCGCGTATCCGGCGGCGGCCGCGCCGACCGTGACGAGGGCCGGCCATCGGCTCGCGCTCCGGTCGTAGCGCCGGCCTAGCCAGGTGCTCACCGCCAGCCCGCTCAGCGACGTCAGCGAGATGAAGATCCCGACCTGCAGCGGGGACAGGTGGGCCTCCTGCGCGCCGAAGAGCACCAGGTACGGAGCGATCATGGAGTCGGCGATGCCCAACGCCAGCACACTGAGCAGCAGCATGACGCCCCTTCCTCTGATGCAGGCTAAAGTGTGTTGACTAGAAACATTCCGCGGATGATGCAGGTCAAACACGCTTGGGTGGAATCAGTGTTTCTTGAGCTCTTCGGCGGCATCGCCTGCCTGGACTTCGCCAACACCCTGGACGGGCGCGCCACGGCCCGCCCCGAGGAGTCGCTGCGCTCCTACGCCGACCTGAGCGACTGGTCCGCGTACGCCGGGCTGATCGACCCCGCCACCGCCGCCCGTCTCCAGCGCCGCGGGACCGACGCCGATCTGCGCACCGCCGTCGTGCTGCGCGAGGCGATCTTCGAGGTCTTCGCCGCCGTCGGCCGCAAGCAGACCGCCCCCACCGCGGCGCTGGCCACCGTGCAGTCCCACTACGCCGAGGCGATGGCCGCCGCGCGACTCGTCCCCACCGAACCCGGATACGACTGGCAGTTCACCGGCGACGACCCCGCCCGCGCGTGGTGGCCGGCGGCCGTCTCGGCGATCCGGCTGCTCACCGACGGCCCGCTGAACCGGGTCAAGGTGTGCGCCGCCCAGGCCGGCTGCATCGGCCTGTTCCTCGACACCAGCAAGAACCGCAGCCGCCGCTGGTGCACGATGGACGGCTGCGGCATCGAGGCCAAGATCCAGCGCCAGGCCTCCCGCCGCCGAGCCGCCCGCCACACCTGACGGGCGCGCACGGCGGAATGGGCACGCCGGCACGAGGCGCGGGTCCGTGATCCGGCCGGGCATCGTCGTGTCACGATGGGGCCGATGCCGGACATGAGGAAGACGTGAGCTCTGAGGACCGGTTCCGGCGCGCCTACGCCGGCAACTTCGAAGCGCTGCTCGCGTACGCGTCCCGCCGCGTCGAACAGCCGGAAGACGCCGCCGACGTGGTCGCGGAGACCTTCCTGGTGGCGTGGCGGCGCAGCGCCGACCTGCCGCCCGACGACGAGATACGGCTGTGGCTCTACGGGGTGGCCCGCCGGGTGCTGTCCAACCACCACCGCGGCGGGACACGCCGCGAACGGCTGGGTGAACGGCTGCGGCAGCGGCTGACCGCGGTGTCCTCGCCCGACCCGGGCAGCGAGGTGCCGCAACGGCTCGCCGTGCGGGCCGCGCTGCGCCGGCTGAGCGCGACGGACCGCGAGATCCTGCTGCTCAACGTCTGGGAGGGTCTGCAGCCCGCCGAGGTGGCGAAGGTGGTCGGGGTGAGCCCGGCCGCGGTGCGGACCCGCCTGTCCCGGGCGCGGGCCCGGCTGCGGGAACTCGTCGGTGACGACCGGGACGCACCCGGACATGTACTCGACGTCCTGGCCGCACCCGTCCCGAAGGAGGGCTGATGTCCGACGAGCACCTCGACCGCCTGGTCCGAGACGCCGACCCCTATCGACCGGAGGTCATCGGGCGCCTCGACGGGGCGGATCAGCATCTCCTGGAGGAGATCATGTCCACCCCGAAGTCCGACTCTCCGGTGCGGCCTTGGCGCCGTACCCTGGTCCGCCGGCTCGCCCCCGCCCTGGCCGCCGCCGCGGCCGTGGCCGGTGTGATCGCCGTGTCGTCGCTCTGGCGTGCGCAGCCCGACACCGTCGACGCCGGGCCGGTCAGCCCGCCCCGGGCCAGCGCGAGCGCCGGCGCCAGCGCCGGCGCCGTCATCGACGCCGGCGCGATCAGCGGGTGGTCACTTGATCTGAAGGCCGCGCAGGGCCATCCGCGCCTGCTGATCGACGAGCCCGGCTGGAAACCGGACCACGTCTACGGGTTCGCCGAGGAACACGGCACCATCAACTTCCGCAACGACGCCCGCAACCTCGAGATGAACTGGTACCCGGACGAGCAGTACCAGGGCTACTACGAGGACCGGCTGCACGTCAGCAAGCCGGAGGCCACCACGGTGGCGGGCCGGCCGGCCAGCATCTTCACCTACACCTCGAACGACATCGCGGCCATGCTCAAGCCCCAGGACGGTACGTTCGTCGAGCTGCGCGCGCAGGGCGACTGGACGCGGGCCACCTTCGACGAGGTCCTCACCAAGGTGGTCCGCAAGGACGCCGAGTCGTTCCTCAAGGCGCTGCCGCCGGAGATCGTCACGCCGGGTGACGTCCGCACCGAGGCCGCCAAGATCCTCGCGGACATGCCGGCCCCGCCGGGCTTCGACGTGGCGGTGCTGGACAACGCCGGCGCCAACGACCAGTACCAGTTCGGCGCGGCGGTGGCCGGCCGGGTCGCCTGCGACTGGATCGCCGAGTGGGTCCGCGCCGACAAGGCCGGCGACAAGGCGGCGGTCAAGCGGGCCGCTGCCGCGCTGCGCAGCAGCCACCAGTGGAAGGTGCTGCACGACATGAACACCAAGGGCGACTACCCCGAGGTGCTCTGGGAGATCGCTGACAAGGTCGCCGGCGGTGACGTCCCGAAGTGGTACAAGCAGGGCCTGGGCTGCTGAGGCAGCCGTTGCTGACGCCCGATGACGGCGGGCCCGCCACGCCGTCATCGGGCGCTGGCGCTCAGCCGCCGAACAGCTCGCGCAGCTGCTGGTTGAAGGTGAGCACGGAGAGCAGGCCGAACAGCAGGAAGGCCCACACCAGGGCGGCGACCCGGCCCGCGCCCGGGCGGATCTCCTTCGGCAGCACCCGCCGGTTCACCAGCAGCAGCAGCGCCGAGTAGATGAACATCATCAGCCCACCGGTGACCGCGGAGATCACCAGCAGGACCAGCGGCTGGGACAGCCCGGACAGGATGACGATGATCCCGATCAGGACCAGGCCCCACACCAGCGCGAAGTAGATCTTGCTCTCGTTGGCGTTCTTCAGGTACGCGGTCTTGAGGACGTCCGCGCCCAGCCGGCTGGTGTAGTCGACGATGCCGAGCGCCGCGGCGAACAGCGAGAAGGCGCCGATGATCCAGAAGAACGTGCCGAACCAGCCGCCGACCGCCGCGTTGAGGGCCTCGCCTTCGGCCTTGAGGAAGGAGATGTTGCTCTCCAGTCCCTCCTTGCCGAACACCGTGGCGTAGGCCAGCAGCGAGGTGAAGACGATGGTGAGGAAGCTGATCAGCACGAACGTGATCAGCTGTTCCCGGTTGGCGAACGACCACCAGCGCCGCCACCGGCCGAGGTTCTCCTCGGTGGGCTCGAAGACGAAGCCGGTCGAGGGCGCCGCCTCCGGGTGGCCGGTCACCGGGCTGACGATCCGCGGCACGTAGGCGCCCATGCCGAACCTCTTGTCCCGGATCCAGTTGCTCTGGCAGAGGTTCTGCCCGCCACCGGCGCCGGCGAAGGCCAGCGCGCCCAGCAGCAGCGCGAAGCCGAGCTCCTGGTGCGGGATCCCGGCGTTGGTGATGATCTGCGGGGTGTCCGACCACGCCGTGGCGCCGATCGCGGCCACCGCGCCGACCACGATGAGCAGCAGGACGGCCGCGACCTTCACCATCTCGGTCTTCTCGAGCGCCTGGTAGACCACCGGCGCCATGGTCAGGCTGACCCCGATCACCAGCAGGATGCCGATCGCGATCGGCGCGACGCTGCCGCCGACCAGGTAGGTGATCAGCGTCGCCGAGCTGGTGGCCCAGCCCGGCCAGATGTTGGCGAAGTAGGCCATGACCGCGAAGACCAGGCCCCAGTGCCGCCAGTACCGGCTGAACCCGGTCAGTGCGGTCTCCCCGGTGGCCAGGGTGTACCGCTCGATCTCCATGTTGAGGAAGTACTGGGTGGCCAGGCCCACCAGGGCGGCCCAGACGAACACCAGGCCGACCTGCGAGGCGATGTAGGGGTAGAGAACGAACTCACCGCTGGCCATGCCGACGCCGGCGGCGATGATGCCCGGCCCGACGACCTTGCGGAAGGCCGACGGCGGCTCGGGCATGTCGCGCACTTCGGGCGCGGCCAGATACTTGGTCGGGAAACGATCCACCACCGAGCTGGTTCCGCCCGGTTGACCGGTGCTGACCATGGATGCCCTCCTGGGTCGTGAGTGGGGACGGGTTGACGCGGCTCAGACCGGGACGCGCGGGGTGAAGGCGACGTGCCGGGCGGTGAGGTCCTCACTGCGCCGCACGCCGAGCAGCTGCATCGAGCGCCGGTACTCCTCGGTGAGGATCTCGGCGGCCCGCAGCACGCCGTCCCGGCCGCCGGCCATCAGGCCGTACAGGTAGGCGCGGCCGATCATGACCGCGTCCGCGCCGAGGGCGCGGGCCGCGAGGATGTCCTGGCCGTGCAGGACGCCACCGTCGATGAGCACGGTGGCCTGCGGGCCGACCGCGGCCCGCACGGCCGGAAGCACGTCCAGGGTCGCCGCCGAGCGGTCCAGCTGGCGGCCGCCGTGGTTGGAGACCACCACACCGTCGACGCCGTGCTCCATGACCTCCCGCGCCGACTCCGGGGTGGTCACCCCCTTGACGACGACGTTGCCCCGCCAGCGTGCGCGCAGCCAGTCCAGCGCGCGCAGGTCCAGGCCGGGATCGAACATCATGCTCGCCACCTGCCCGGGAGTCGGGTTGCCCGGGACGCTGGAGAGCGAGGCGAAGCTCAGCCCGCCGGTGCTCAACAGGTTGAACCACCACGCCGGGTACCGCGACATGTTCAGCACGGTCCGGGCGGTGAGCGTCGGCGGGATGGTGAGGCCGTTGACGACGTCGCGCAGCCGCATCCCGGAGACGGTCGTGTCGACGGTCAGCAGGATCGTCGTGTAACCGGCCGCCTCGGCCCGGGAGAGCAGGTCCTCGTTCACCCGCGGGTCGGTGGTGAAGAACAGCTGGAACCACAGTTCGCCGCCCGGCGACGCGGCCCGGACGTCCTCGATGGAGGTCGACCCCACGGTCGACAGCGCGTACGGCACGCCGACGTGCCCGGCCACACCGGCGACGGCGGCCTCGCCGTGGTGGTGCATCATCCGCGTGTAGCCGGTCGGGGCGAACACCAGTGGCAGGGCGATGCGCCGGCCCAGCAGGGGCACGCTCAGGTCGGGGTCGGCGACCGAGCGCAGCGCGTCCGGGCAGAACGTGACCCGCCGGAACGCGGCGACGTTCCGCTTCGCGGTGATCTCCTCCTCCGCCGCCCCGTCCACGTAGTCGAAGACAGCCCGCGGGGTCGTCCGCCGGGCCACCGCGCGCAGGTCGCGGATCGAGAGCGCCCGCTGCAGCCGGCGCGCGGTCCGGTTCAGCTGAGGCCGCTGGAACTGCACGACGCTGCGCAGCTCCGACCATTTCGGCATCTGCCGTACCGTCCTGGCCCGCGCGAGCGGCGATTTCTCGGCCATGGTCGCCCCCTTCCGACAGCGGACGGATCGGCCCCCGGACTCCCATTCCCTCACAGCCAGATCCATACCGCCCGCGTAGGGCGTGGAATGCACTTAAATACATCACTATGGCAACCGTTGCGTTCTTCGCCCCTGCCGCCGCCGGGCACGTCAACCCCACCCTGGGCCTGGCCACCGAGCTCGTGAACCGCGGTCACCGGGTCACCTACGCGACCACCACGGCGTACGCCGAACGGGTCGCCGAGACCGGCGCCGAGGTCGTCCCGGTCACCTCCACCTGGGAGGGTCGCGGCGACATCGAGACGCCGCAGATGCACGGCAGGGACCTCGTGCGCGCCATGAACCTGCTGCTGACCGAGACGAAGGCGATGCTGGCGCAACTCGGCGGCGCCGAGCGGCCCGACCTGGTGGTCCACGACGGGACGATGTGCTGGTGGGGCCGCATCCTGGCCGGGCGGTGGCAGGTCCCCTCGGTGGAGACCTGGCCGAATCTGGTCAGCAACGAGCACTGGTCGATGGCCCGCGGGTACACGACGTTCAACCCGCTGAGCCCGGGCTTCCTGCTGATGGCCGTCCGGCTGAGCCGCTACCTGCGCCGGCAGGGCGCCGCCGGCATGGAGGCCTTCATGCGCGGCGACAACGCCGCCTTGCGGCTGGTGACGCTGCCGCGGGCATTCCAGTACGCCGGGGAGACCTTCACCGACCGGTACGAGTTCGTCGGCCCCCTGTTCTCCGCACGCGGCTTCCAGGGCGGCTGGGAACCGGCCGGTGATCTGCCCGTGGTGCTGGTGTCGCTCGGCACCGCCTACAACGACCGGCCCGAGTTCTACCGCACCGTGCTGCGCTCGGCAGCGGGGCGGCCCTGGCAGGTGGTGCTGGCCATCGGTGGGGTGGACCGGGCGGCCCTGGGCGAGGTGCCGCCCAACGTGGAGGTGCACCGGCAGGTGCCGCAACTGGCGGTGCTGCGCGAGGCACGGGCGTTCGTCACCCACGCCGGGATGGGCAGCACGATGGAGAGCCTGCACTTCGAGGTGCCGATGGTGGCGATACCGCAGATGGCCGAGCAGCGGGCCACCGCCGACCGGATCGCCGAACTCGGCCTCGGCACCGTGCTGCCCCCGGACCGGGTCACCGCGGACACGCTGTGGAACGCCGTCGACGCCGTGGCCGACGACCCGCACGTACGCGAGCGGCTGGCCTGGATGCGCGGCGAGCTGACGGCCGCCGGTGGGGTCGCGGCCGCAGCCGACGCCGTGGAGCGGGTCTTGCGGTGAAGCAACGAGCCACCCGCCGCCGGGTGACGACCGGCCGGCGGGCCTGCCAATCCGTGACTATTCAGGCGTCCTGACGTTGCCTTCCGCCCCGGGGGCCGTGACGATCGGCGTCGCTTCGACCCCGATCGTCCCCTTGCTCCCGGCGCAGAAAGGACACGGCGAACACGTGCGGCCGTCCCTCTCCCTTCCCCCGTCCGGCTCCGGCCCTGAAGAGCCCGCCACCGTCGATCTCAGCAACCGCTGTGTCGGCAACTCCTACGTGCTGGTCTGCCCGGTGGGGCAGGGCGCCACCGGCACCGTGTGGCGCGGCGTCGACCGCTCCACCGGCGAGCAGGTCGCCGTCAAGCTGCTGCACGAGGGCCTGTTGCGCCAGCCCAAGCTGGTCACCCGCTTCGTGCAGGAGCGCACCATCCTGATGATGGTGCGCCACCAGCACATCGTCGGTGTCCGCGACCTGTTCAGCGTCGGCGAGTCCATCGGCCTGGTCATGGACTACGTGGCCGGCGGCAGCCTGCGCGACCGGTTGCGCGCCGCCGGCACGCTGCCGGTGTCGGACGCCGCGCGCCTGCTGGCCCAGGTCGCCGCCGCGCTCACCGAGACCCATGCGCTGGGTGTGGTGCACCGCGACGTGAAGCCCGACAACATCCTGCTCGACGGGCCCGGCGAGGACGCCGAAGTGCGGCTGACCGACTTCGGCATCGCGCGGGTGCTCGACGCGGCGGGGCTGACCACGCCCCACGCGATCATCGGGACCCCGCACTACATGGCGCCCGAGACGGTCAGCGGCGGTGAGGCCGCCCCGTCGGCCGACGTGTACGCGCTCGGCGTCACCCTCTACGAGCTGGTCTGCGGACACACGCCGTACGTCGGGGAACCGTTCGCCGTGCTCCA
This sequence comes from Actinoplanes sp. NPDC024001, assembly GCF_040638955.1. Classification (NCBI taxonomy): domain Bacteria; kingdom Bacillati; phylum Actinomycetota; class Actinomycetes; order Micromonosporales; family Micromonosporaceae; genus Actinoplanes; species Actinoplanes sp. NPDC024001. Next base: position 18,550 of record NZ_JBEZZB010000035.1, on the reverse strand, counting down.
GGGCCACCTGAACGACCCGCCCCCGCGCTCGGCCGGCGTACCCGACGAGGTGTGGTCGGTGATCGAGGAATGCCTCGACAAGGACCCGGCACGGCGCCCGACGGCCGCCGACCTGCACGACACGCTGCGGGTGCTCGCCCGCCGCACGGCCGGGGTGCCGGCACTCCCACTCGCCGCCGACACGGTGCCCACCGAACCCCACGGGCTGCCCACGAGCCTGCCCAGGTCGGTGCCGCCGCGTCCGGCTCGCCGCCCGCACCGCAACGGTCCGCGCAGCTGGCTGTGGGGCCGGCACAGCCTGGTCGTCGCCCTGGTGTCGGCCTCGCTCGCCGCGACCGGATGGGGCGGCTATCAGGCGTGGCAGCTGCGCGACGCGCGCAACGCACCGGCGCCGGCCACCGCCCAGCTGCCGTTCGGCCAGCACAGCGCGCCGGCAGCCGCCGGCGCCATGCCGCAGCCCGCGCCGTCCGGCGCGAACGCGCCGTCCGCTCCCCCGGTCCTCGCCGCCGGCATCAGCGGGTCCTCCGGCGGCGCCGGCATCAGCGGGTCCTCCGGAACCACCGGCACCGTGGCGCCGTCGGCCGGGGTGCGGGAGTCCGGCCGCAAGCCCGGATCGGCGCAGGTCGGCGTCACGGCCGGACCCGGCCGCATCGGCGCCACCGCGGGCCCGGGCAAGGTCGGCGGCTCGGTGGAGTTCGGGCCGTGGCACTGCGGCGAGAAGTACACCTGGGACCTCGGCCACCCGGTGCTGGCCCAGCCGTGTCACGCGCTCGGGCCGACGATCCGGGTGCTCGGCGAGATGGAGGCGGCGCCCGGCGTCCAGGCCGACATCTCGCTGGCCGTGCACGACGCCGCCACCGACGAGATCGTCGCCGGCCCGCACCGCTGCCGCGGGCTGATGTTCACCGACTTCGCCATCAAGCACAGCTGCGGTCCCGGTGAGCTGACGGCGCCGCGCGGGGGCACCTACGTCGTGGTGCAGACCTGGGAGTACACCGGCCGGCCGCTGCTGCCCGGCGGCACGATCCGGGGTCCCGAGTTCAGCTGGTGACCGGCGGGCCTGCCGTTACGGGCCGACAGCACCTAGGGTCGGACGGATGGACCTGGACCACCTCGCCATCCTGCGGCAGGAACTGGCCGGCTTCCACGGCTACCTGTCCGCCGACCTGAGCGCACCGGTCGAGCACTGCGGCGACTGGACCCTGCGCGACCTCGCCGGTCACCTGGGCAGCGGCAACCTGTGGGCGGCCACCGCCATCACCGAGGGCCACGGCAGGCACCGCCCGGAACCACCGCCGGACGGTGTCGCCGACTGGTTCGCCGACACCTCCCGCGTGCTGCTCACCGCGCTCGAGGTGGACCCGGCGACCGAGGCGTGGACGTTCGCTCCGCCCCGTACGGTCGGTTTCTGGCGCCGCCGCCGCTGCCTGGAGACGCTGGTGCACCGCTGGGACGCCGAGCACGCGCTGGGCCTGCCCAGCGAGATGGATCCCGCGCTGTGCGGCGACGGCGTCGCCGAGGTCATCGAGGTGTTCGTGCCCCGCATGATCAAACGCGAGCTGCTGAGCCCGCTGCCGGCCGCCGTCCGCTTCACCGCGACCGACCTGGGCGCCTGCTGGATCGTCGGCCCCGGCGACCCGGTCGCCGAGCTGAGCGGCACCGCCGCGCACCTGATGCTGGCGCTGTGGAACCGGTTGCCGATGCCGTGGGACACCCTCAGCGGCGACGAACAGACCGCCCGCAAGGTGCTGGCCGGCCCGCTCGTTCCCTGAATTCGGTGGCTGCCCGCCACGGCGATGGCACAGAATGCGGACCGTGATCGAGGCTCGCAGAGGGGTGCCGGCGCTGCTGGCGCTGATGGTGGCGGCGTTCAGCTATCTGACGGTGGAGATCCTGCCGGTCGGCCTGCTGCCGGACATCGCCGCCGACCTCGACGTCTCACTCTCCCAGGTGGGCCTGCTGGTCAGTGGGTACGGCCTGACCGTCGCCGTGTTCTCGGTGCCGCTGACCCACCTGGTCAGCGGCATCCCGCGCCGGCACCTGATCACCGGCCTGCTGGCGATCTTCGTGGTCTCCACCGTGATCTCGGTGCTGGGCGGCTACTGGCTGCTGCTCGGCGGCCGGGTCGTCACCGCGCTGTCCCAGGCCGTCTTCTGGTCGATCGCCGCACCGGCCGCCGCGGCGCTGTTCCCGCCGCAGGCCCGCGGCCGCGCGGTGGCCGCCGTCTTCGGCGGGTCCTCGCTGGCACCCGTCCTCGGTGTCCCCGCCGCCACCTGGCTCGGTCAGCAGGCCGGGTGGCGCACCGCGTTCCTGACCGTCGCCGGCCTGGCGCTGGTCGCGATGGCCGGCGTGGCCGTGCTGCTGCCGACGACCGCACCACGCGACGGGCACGCGGCCGCCGGCGCCGCACCCGACGCCCGCGCCTTCTGGCTGCTGATCATCGTCACCGGGATCACCATCACCGGCGTGTTCACCGCCTACACCTACCTGACCCCGTTCCTGACCGACATCGGTGGCTTCTCCGCGTCCACGGTGAGCGCCCTGCTGCTGGTCTTCGGCGTGACCGGCCTCGGCGGCGTCGCCCTCGCCGGTTACCTTGCTGACCGGCATCCGCGCCTGGCCGTACGCCTGCCGGTCGCCCTGCTGGCGCTGACCCTGCTGGGTCTCCCCCTGGCCGGCGCCCACCCGGCGGCGGTGATCGGCCTGGTCGGCCTCTGGGGTTTCGCGCTGCCGCAGGTGCCCACCACCTTCCAGAGCCAGATGCTGGTGGTCGCGCCGGGCAGCACCGATCTCGCCTCGGCCACCCTGTCCGGCGTCTACAACCTGGGCATAGCCGGCGGCGCCCTGCTCGGCGGCCTGCTGCTGCCGCACACCGGCCTGCGCGGCGTCTACCTGACCGGCGGCGCGGTGCTCATCGCCGCCTTCCTGGTGCTGGCCGTCTCACCGGCCCTGGCCCGCCGCAGGGAGCGCGGTGAGGCCCCGGCCGGCGGGTTGCCGCCGCTTGGCAGGATCAGGCGGTGATCCGCCGCTCCATCGTGCTCCTCGTCAGTGCCGTTGTCGTCGTTCTGCTCTCCGTCGCCTGGGTGGTGGTGTCGAAACTGTTGCCGGCCGGTCCCCGGCCCGCCTTCCAGATGCCGGTGGCGTGCGGGGAGGCGTGGCTGCTCGGCACCTATCCCGGCCACGACGACTTCGACATCGACTTCTTCCCGGTCAAGGGGTCGGCGTGGGGCCGGCCGGTGCTGGCCTCCTTCGGCGGGACGGTGGTCGAGGCCGGCATCAACGGCACGCTCGGCGAGCGCACCCCGCAGAACCCGAAGGGACCGTACGGTCTCGGCGCCGGCTACTGGGTGAAGATCGACCACGGCGGCCGCTGGGAGACGCAGTACCTGCACCTGCTGGAACCGCCCATGGTCGAGGTCGGCCAGCGGGTGGAGACGGGCGACCAGCTCGGCAAGATCGGCAGCACAGGTAAGTCCGGCGCGCCGCACCTGCACTACGAGCAGCGCCGCAGCCGCGAGAAGGTCGAGGCCTACTTCGACGGCGAGCCGGCCGGCATCACCACCGACGACCGCGAGTACGAGGTGCGCCGCACCAGCAAGAACTGCGCCCCCGAAGCGAGCCGGCCGGCCGGCTGACGTTATCCGGTCACGACGCCGCCCGGTGCCACCCGAATCCGTCGTACCGTGCCGGAACCCGCCGCCCGCTCGCGCCACCGCCGGTCGTGAGTGACGGTCAGGACGGCGCCGGTGTAGTCGCCGAGCGCGTCCTCCAGCTGTTCGAGGAGTTCCGGGGCCAGGTGGTTGGTGGGCTCGTCGAGCAGCAGGACGTCGCTCGGCCGGGCCACGGCCAGCGCGACTTCGAGGCGGCGGCGCTGCCCCACCGACAGCTGTGCCACCGGACGGTCCAGGTCGCCGGGGTGGAACAGGCCGAGTCCCAGCAGTTCGCCGACGGCGTCGTCCGGGTAGGCGCCGGTGGCGGCGGCGAAGGTGTCGAGCAGCGTCGTCCGCGAGCCGGACGTGATGTCCTGCCGCAGCCAGGCGACACGGAGTCCAGCTCGCTGCTGCACGCTTCCCTGCCGCGGTGAGAGTTCGCCGGCCAGCACGCGCAGCAGGGTCGTCTTGCCGGCGCCGTTGGGACCGGAGATCAGCAGCCGGTCCCCGGCCGACACGTCGAGCGCGTCCAGCCGCAGCCTCGGCCCGTCGCCGCCCAGGCGTACGTTCTCCGCACTGATCAGGACGGCTTGGCCGCCGGCCGCCGGCTCGCTGAAGGCGGGTGTGAACCGCAGCGGGTCGGCGGGGCGCGGCGCGGGGTCGGCGTGCAGACGGTCGATCCGCTCCTTCGCCATCCGGATGCGGCCCATCGCTCCGTGGTCGCGGCCGCGTGCACGGAACGCGGCGTGGCCGAACAGAGCACGTCCCAGGTTGCGCGGTATCGCATCGAGCCGGAAGGCGTTGGCGGCGACGAGGGCCTTCTGGCGGGCGAGATCCTGCCGCCATCGCTCGTACTCCTCGATCAGGCGGCGCCGCTCGCTGGCGCGGGCCACGAGGTATCCGCCGTAGCCGTCGCCGTATCGGCGTAGCGAGCCTGACTCCACGTGCACGATGTCGGTCGCGAGGCGGTCCAGGAGCACCCGGTCATGGGACACCACCACGACGGCGCCGCGGTGCGCGGTCAGGCGTTCCTCCAGCCAGGCGATGCCGGCGTCGTCGAGGTCGTTGGTCGGCTCGTCGAGCAGGAGCAGCTCCGCCTCGACGGCCAGTGCCGCAGCCAGTGCCAGCCGTGCCCGCTCCCCTCCGGAGAGGGTGTGCACGAGCCGGGACCGGTCGAGGCCGCCCAGCCCGAGCCGGTCCAGGCCGGCATCCACCTTCTGGTCGAGCTGATATCCGTCGCGGGCCTCGAATCGGTCCATGGCGGTGCTGAGCTGCGCGAGCAGCACGGTGCGCTGGTCCGGGTCTGCGTGCGCCAGCCGCTCGGCGGTCCGCTGGATGTCGGCCTCGAGGTGGCGTACGCCGGCGAGCAGGTCGTCGAGTGCGTCCGCGACCGTCGCGCCGGACCGGAACCGGGGGTGCTGTTCGGCGAACGCGACGCCGCCGGGCAGTTCGACCAGGCGTTCACCGGCGGTCAGCGACACCGTGTCCGCGAGCACGCGCAGGAGCGTCGACTTGCCGGCGCCGTTGTCGCCGATCACCGCGATCCGCTCGGCCGGGCCGACCACGAGATTGATCTCGGTCAGGACGACCTGCTCGGCGAACCGGACGGTCCCGCCGCGGATCTCACACATCCGGTGCGGGCGGGAAGGGGAAGGGTGGGTCACGAGAGCTCCTCCCCGCGACGCGCAGGCGGAAACGGCTGCCGTCGCGGAAGACGCGCTTGCTCAAAGCGCGGAAATGTACGGGAACCTCGCACGGCCAGTGTGGTGGCTGGGCAGCGCGCTTAGGACCCGCCGCGGAGAAGACTCGACGCGGCGTCCCGTACTAACGGATCAGCGTACCCACGGCGACGACTGTATCAGGGCCGGCGAACAGGTTGCCGGATGAGCATTGCGTCAACCGTGGTGGGCCGCTGGGGGTCAGCCGGCGGCGATCAGGTCGACGATCTCGGCCGAGGCGGCGCGGCCCAACCGGGTCGGGGTGAGGGGGTAGACGTGCACCGCGCCCTCGCCGACGTTCAGCCGGCTGACCGGCAGGCGCAGCGCGTCCGGATGGAGCAGGTCGCGGGTGCCGATGTAGAGGTGTATCGGTGCGAGACCGTCCATCGGCCCGTTGACCGGACTCAGCCGCGGGTCGGCCGGGTCGGCGCCGCCCGCCCAGGCCCGGCCCGCCTCGCGCAGCCCGGCGCTGCACAGCCACGGGTCGCGCGCCTCGGCCGCGGGCAGATCGGGGTGGCTGAGGGTCAGGTCGAGCCACGGCGCGATCAGGATCAGGCGGCGTGGCTGCGCCAGCCCGGCCGCGGCCAGGGTCTGGGCGAAGCCGAGCGCGAGCCCGCCACCGGCGGAGTCGCCGGCGATCGTCACGGCCGCCGGGCCGACCTCGTCGAGGAGCTGCCGGTAGACGGCGGTGACCAGCGCGTACGCCTCGCGGAAGGTGTGCTGGGGCGCGAGACCGTAGTCGGGCACCTCGACCCGCACGCCGGCGTCGGCGAGCCGCGCCACCAGGTCCCAGTGTTGCCGGGCCATCGGGCTGACATAGCTGCCGCCGTGCAGGTAGAGCGCTGCCCGCCGGCCGCCGGGTGCGACCGTGTGGCAGGTGAAGCCCGCCACCTGCCGGGTGCGCACCTCGTGGCGGCGGCGCAGGCTCACCGGCGGCGGGGACGGTGGTTTCACCGCGGCGATGCGCTGCCGGGCCCGCTCGACGGTCGACATGGTCGGCTTGGCCGTGAGGCGCAGATATCCCGCGACCACCCGCATCGGCAGATTGATCATGCGTCGCCGAACAGCCGGCGCTCGTACCGGGCGACCAGCGCCGGATAGCGGCGCGGCAGCAGGCGCACGAGCCGGTCCACCGCCTTGGCGTCGCGGCCGACCAGGATGCGGGGCCGGCCCGCCTCGACGCCGTCGAGGATGATCCGGGCGGCCTCGGCGGCCGGCATCGTGAGCAGTTTCTCGTTGTAGACGCGCACCCGCGCCGCCTGCGCGGGTGTCAGGTCGGAACCGGTCGCGGACGCGATGTTGGTCTTGACGCCGCCGGGATGCACGACGCTGACCTGTACGGGGTGCCCGCCCACCAGCATCTCGGTGCGCAGCGCCTCGGTGAAGCCGCGCACCCCGAACTTGCTGGCGGCGTACGCGCTCAGCGTCGGCTGGGCCAGGAACCCGTTGAGGCTGGAGATGTTGACGACGTGCCCGTCACCGGAGGCGATCAGGTGCGGCAGGAACGCCTTCGTGCCGTGGATGACGCCGAACAGGTTGACCGCGAGGGTCTTCTCGTACACCTCCCAGCTCGTGTCGAGCACGCTCTGCCCGCCGCCGCTGATCCCGGCGTTGTTGTAGACCTGGTGCACGACCCCGTAGTGCGCGGCGACGGTCGCCGCGTAGTCGACCACCGCGTCCCGGTCACTGACGTCCAGGGTCGCGGTGTGCACGCCGGGGTCGAACTCCGCCAGACCGGCCGGGTCGATGTCCGAGACCGCCAGCCGGGCGCCGCGGGCCGCCAGGGCCAGCGCCAGCGCCCGGCCGATGCCGGACCCGGCGCCGGTGACGACGGCGACCTTGCCGCGGAAACCCTTCATCGGGGATCTCCCTGCAGTGCCAGGTCGGTGGTGAGCCGCACCAGCCGGTCGACCACGCCCGGCGAAAGGTGGTGGCCCATGCCGGTGATCTCGACGTACCGGGCGCCGGGGATCGCGCGGGCGGTGGCCCGGCCGCCGCTGGGGTGCACCATCCGGTCGGTGTCGCCGTGGATCACCAGGGTGGGCGCGGTGATCCGGGCCAGCTCGGCGGTCCGGTCACCGCTGGCCTGGATCGCGCTGATCTGGCGCGGGATGCCCTGCCGGCCGGCCCGGCCGCCGGTGCGTTCCCACAGCCCGGCCGCCCAGGCCCGCTCCCCGTCGTCGTCCGGTGGGAAGCCCGCCGAGCCGATGTGGCGCAGCATCGCCAGATGGGCACGCACCGACTCGTCGACGGTGCGGGCCGGCCGGCGGGCCATCCGCACCAGCGTCGACCGGGCGGGCTGCCCGACCCGGCGGTGCCCGGTGGTGGAGAAGATCGAGGTGAGCGTGGCGACCCGGTCCGGGTGCCGGGCGGCGACGGTCTGGGCGATCATGCCGCCCATCGACATGCCGACCAGGTGTGCCCGGCCGGCGCCGAGGTGGTCGAGCAGGCCGACCGTGTCGGCGGCCATGTCGCCGAGGTCGTAGGCGCCGGGGTGGGGCCGGGCGAACAGCTGCCGCAGCCTTCCGGGCGGCGGCGCGTCGATGCGCGACGAGCAGCCGGCGTCGCGGTTGTCGAAGCGGATCACCCGGAATCCCGCGCCGGTGAAGCCGTCGACCATGCTCTGCGGCCAGCTGGTCAGGTCGAGGCCGAGCCCGGCGATCAGCACCAGCGGCTCGGCGGACGCCGGGCCGTCGACCCGGTAGCAGATCCGCGGCCCGCCGGGCACCTGGAAGAAACTGTCGCTCATGCCGGCACCAGCGACGAGAACCGCAGCTCCGGGTCGGTGACGTCGTCGGCGCGCAGCAGCTTCACGTCCGACGCGTAGCTCATCGAGGTCAGCCAGGGCATCCGGTCTCCCTGCCGGGGCAGCCGGTCGACGGCCCGGCGGATGTAGCCGGCGCCGAAGTCCAGGAACGGGCGGGTCGGCATGTCCGGATCCGCGGGCTCGGGACGGCAGGTGTCGTACCCGTGCCGGTCCATGTGGGCGAGCAGCCGGCAGAAGTGCTCGCAGAGCAGCCCGACCTTGAGCGTCCACGAGCTGTTGGTGTAGCCGACCGCGTAGGCCAGGTTCGGCACGCCGGACAGCATCATGCCCTTGTAGGCGATGGTGTCCGCCAGGTCGACGTCGCGGCCGTCCACGGTGAGCCGGGTGCCGCCGAAGGCCTGCACGTTCAGCCCGGTCGCGGTGACGATCACGTCGGCGTCCAGCGTGCGCCCCGACTCCAGCAGGACGCCGGTCTCGGTGAACGACGCGATCCGGTCGGTCACCACCGAGGCACGGCCGGCACGGATCTCCCGGAAAAGATCACCATTGGGTACGGCGCAGAGCCGCTGATCCCACGGACCGTAGGGCGGGTTGAAGTGCTCGTCGACCGGATAGCCGTCGGGCAGTTGCCGGGTGTTGACCCAGCGGATCAGCCGCCGCGCCGCGCCCGGGAACCGCTGGCAGAACTGCCAGACCAGGCGGCCCTTCACGATGTTCTTGCGGCGGATGATCGGATAGGCGCGTTCCTCGCCGAGCAGCGCCCGCAGCCGGTTGCCGAGCGCGTCCTTCGCCGGCACCGGCATCACGTAACTCGGGGTGCGCTGCAGCATCGTCACGTGCGCGGCCGTCTCGGCGAGCGCCGGCACCAGGGTGACCGCGGTCGCGCCGCTGCCGATCACCACGATCCGCTTGCCCGCGTAGTCCAGGTCCTCCGGCCAGTGCTGCGGGTGCACGATGTCGCCGCGGAACCGGTCGCGGCCCTCGAAGTGCGGGGTGAACCCCTGGTCGTAGCGGTAGTAGCCGCCGGCCGAGAAGATCCACCGGCAGGTCAGCCGTTCGGTCGCGCCGGTGTCGCCGCGTTCCACCTCGACGGTCCAGCGAGCCTGCTCCGACGACCAGGACGCGGCGACCACCCGGTGGTGGTAGCGGATCCGCCGGTCGATGCCGTAGGTGGCCGCGGTCTCCCGCACGTAGGCCAGGATCCGGTCGGCGGTGGCGATCGAGTGATCGTCGGTCCACGGCCGGAACTCGTAGCCGAACGTGTGCAGGTCCGAGTCGGAGCGGATGCCCGGATAGCGGAACAGGTCCCAGGTGCCGCCGCTGGCCCCGCGCGCCTCGAGGATCGCGTACTCCCGCCCGGGATGGTCACGCTGCAGGTAGTACGCGGCGCCGATGCCGGAGATGCCGGCGCCGACGATGACGACGTCGAGGTCCATGGCGCCCATCATGCGCGATCATCAGCCCCGATCACAGGGGCAAGGTGCTGCGGTTTGCGGCAGTCGTGGTGCAGACTGCACCCATGGTGTGGGAGCTGCCGTCGAAACGGGTGCGCGAGCTGATCCGGCGTGGCGCCGAGATCGTCCTCACCCCGGCGCCCGCCTGGCTGGCCGAGCTCGACGAGGCGATCCTGTCCGGCAGCAACATGCACGCCATCGCCGCCGACCCGGTGCTGGCCGCCGGCACCCGCCGCACCAACCGGGCCAACCTCGCCACCTGGGCGGCGGCCAACATCAACGACCCGGGCGCCCGGGTGCCGGTGGTTCTCAGCGAGGCGGCCCTCGCGGTCGCCCGCGACCTGGTCCGGCGCGGCCTCAACGAGTCCGCGCTGGACGCCTACCGCATCGGGCAGGGCGTGTCGCTGCGCCTGTGGACCCGGATCGCCTTCACCCTCACCGCCGACGCGGCCGAGCTCAGCGAGCTGCTGGACGTGTCGTGCCGGTCCATCTCCACGTTCGTCGACGACACCGTGGCCGCGATCTCCGCCCGCATGCAGGCCGAACGCGCCGACCTGACCCGCGGCAGCCACGCCGAACGCCGCGAGACCGTGATGCTGCTGCTCGACGGCGCCCCGATCGGCGGCCCCCGGGCCGAGGCCCGCCTCGGCTACCAGCTGACCGGCACCCACACCGCCGCGGTGGTGTGGAGCGACGACCCCGACTCGGACCTGAGCCACCTGGACCGGGCCGCCGACCTGCTCGCCACCGTCGCCGGGGAGCCGCACCCGCTCATCGTGACGGCGAGCGCCGCCACCCGCTGGGTGTGGGTCCACGGCGCCCCCGAGGCCGTACGACTGCGGGCCGAACTCGGCGGCCTGCCCGCCGTGCGTCTCGCGCTCGGCCCGGCCGACGCCGGCCTGGACGGTTTCCGCCGCAGCCACCTGCACGCCCTGACCGTTCAGCGGATGCTGGCCCGGCTGGCCTCGCCGCAGCAGCTGGCCACCCACGCCGAGGTGGAGCTGGTCTCCCTGGTCACGCAGGACCCGCAGCGCGCCGACGACTTCATCAAACGCACCCTCGGCGGGCTGGAGACCGCGCCGCCGGAGATCACCGGCGCGGTCCGGGCGTTCCTGGCCGAGCAGTGCAACGCCTCCCGCGCGGCCGAACGGCTGTTCACCCACCGCAACACGCTGCTGCGCCGCCTGCAGCGCGCCGACCAGCTGCTCCCCCGCCCACTCGCGGCTGACAGCGTGCACGTCGCCGTCGCCCTGGAGGTTCTGCACTGGCGGGGCCGGTGACCGCGGCCTTCACCGAGCATCGCGGCCTGCTGTTCGCCGTCGCCTACCGGATGCTCGGCAGCGTCGCCGAGGCCGAGGACGTGGTGCAGGAGGCCTGGCTGCGGTGGAGCCGCGTCGATCACGGCAGCGTCGCCGACGCGGAGGGCTATCTGGTGCGGGTCACCATCCGGCTCTCCGTCGACCAGCTGCGCAGCGCACGGCGGCGCCGCGAGAGCTACGTCGGGCCGTGGCTGCCCGAGCCGCTGCTCACCGCACCGGACGTGGCCGACGACGTGGTTCGCGCCGAGTCGGTCTCCACCGCCCTGCTGCTGATCATGGAGTCTCTGACACCGTTGGAGCGGGCGGTGTTCGTCCTGCACGAGGCGTTCGGTTATCCGTACGGTGAGATCGGTGTGCTGCTGGGCCGCGCCGAGCCGGCGGTGCGGCAACTGGCGCGCCGGGCCCGCGCGGCAGTCGAGGCGCGGGAGCGCCGCTATGACAGTGACCCGGTGTCGCGGCGGCTGGTCGCCGAGCGCTTCCTCGCGGCCTGCGAGAGCGGCGACGTCACCGCGCTGATGGCGGTGCTGGCGCCGGACGTGACCATGATCAGCGACGGCGGCGGCCTGACCGGCGCGCCCCGCAAGCCGATCCGGGAGCGGTCCCTGGTCGCCCGGGCGCTGCTGGTGCTGTCCCGCCAGCAGCCGGCCGGCGCGGTCACCCGGCCGGCGGAGCTCAACGGTGGGCCGGGCATGCTGGTCATGGCCGGCCCGGCGCCGGTGCTGGCGATGACCCTGCACGTGGCCGGCGGCCTGGTGCGGACGCTGCACGTGGTCAGCAACCCGGCGAAGCTGACCGGCGTGGTGTGACCTGCTTCACCCGCCGTCACGGGTGTGGCCGGGCGGGCGTCCGTGGGGCATGTTCGCACTCATCGTGACTCTGACAGCGGCCGCCCTGGTGGGCGCGGCCGCGATCGCCAACCTGATCGGCCACGACTACCCGCGGCGCGAGGCCGACCGCAACCGGATCCCCCGGTCGTGGGTGCGCCCGTTCGGTGTGGTGCTGGCAGCCGGCGCGATCGGCCTGCTCTTGCCGCCGCTGCGCACCCTCGCCGCGGCGGGGCTGGTCCTGTACTTCCTAATCGCGCTGGGTGCGCATGTGCGGGCCGGCAACTATCGGCTCGGCGCGTGGGCGCTGTATTTCGGCGTCTCGGTCGCCGCGCTGGCCGTCAACCCCTAAAACTGTCGAGGCCCGTTCCTCAGAATCCGTTCTCACCCGTGCGACCTGTTGTCGTCGATCAATGCGACCGGAATGAGTCATCCCTCCGTCCGAGCTATACCGTCTCTCTGGACCTTGGCTTAGGCTGCCGCAATGCCGGAGGACTCGGTCATGTGGAAGGCGGCATTGATCGCCTGGGCCCTGGCCGTGCCGCTGTGGTTCGTGACCAAATTCCTCGTGGTGATCGCCCACGAGGGCGGCCACGCCCTCGTGGGGGTCGCGCTGTTCAACCGGATACGCCGGATCACGTTCAACCGCCAGGGTGGAGGCGGCACCGAGTTCGTCGCACCGCCGTCGTGGCCCTTCGTCATCCTGGTCGCCTTCGCCGGTTACGCCGGGCCGTCGCTGTTCGGACTGCTGGCGGCCGCTCTCCTGTTGCGCGGGGAACCGGAGATGGTGCTCTGGGGCAGCATGGCCTTCCTGGTCCTGATGCTGCTGACCGTCCGCGGATTTCTCGGCTGGATCGTCATCCCGGCCCTGATGGTCGGGCTCTACCAGCTCGCCACCAAGGCGCCGCCCGAGATGAGCACGCTCGGGGCGTATGTGTGGACGTGGTTTCTCCTGATCGGGGCGGTCCAGCGGATGCTGGTCTACCTGACCGACAAGACCTATCAGCAGGGCGGCACCGACACCGCGCGGCTGCAGAGCTCAACGCTGGTGCCGAGCGAGATCTGGAGCCTGCTTCTGCTGCTGGCCACCGGAGCCGCCCTGGTCTGGGGCGGCTCCATGTTGCTGCGCATGCCCGGCTGAAAGTCTCGCGTGTGTTCGCGTGCCGAGCGGGTAGACGAACAGCCATGCGCATGGGAAACACGCGAGTCCGGTTCCTCGGCGGGCCCGCCGGCTGCCTCGGAATGATCGCGGTGTCGATTTTGCTGTCGGTCGGACTGACCGTGCTGCTCAACCTTCTCCTCCGGTGACGTTCGCCGCTTTGCCTCCTGAGGCCGATTCACGATCGTGAAGCACATTTGCTGTCATCCTCCTTCTATGGAACCGGGACGCTTGTTCTCCGACCCGACGGCCGCGCCGATCCCGTCGCAGCAGGGCGCGTGGCGCCTCGGCCGGCCGGACCCGGTCGAGGCGCTCGCCCGCCTGCGCACGGGCAACATCCGGTTCGCCTCCGGCGCCTCGCATCCCGGCGGCGGCGTCCCGCGGCCCTACGCGGTCGTCGTCGGCTGCGTCGATCCCCGGGTGCCGGTGGAAGCGGTGTTCGGGCAGGGCTTCGGCGCGATCTGTGTCGTCCGTTCCGCCGGCCACGTCCTGGACCGCGCCGTGCTGGGCTCGGTCGAGTTCGCGGTGACCGACCTGCAGGTGTCGCTGGTGGTGGTGCTCGGCCATGAGGACTGCCGTGCGGTGGCGGCCGCGAACGAGGCGGTCCGCACCGGGCGCCGGCCCGCCGGCGCTCGCCAGTTCCTGATCGACCAGATCGCTCCCGCGGTGCCGGCCGCCGGACCGGCCGGCTCCAGCCTGGACGAGGTCACCCGGAGCCACATCCGCCGGACGGTGGCCACTCTGCGGCACGCCGACCACCTGAGGGAGGCGCTCGCAGCCCACCGGATCGACGTCGTCGGCGGGATCTACCAACTGGAGAGCGGCCGGATCGAGATCCTTTAGCCTCGCGCACGCAACATCAAGCCGCAGGCGGCCACCCGCGGCCAGTGTCGCCGGGCCTCTATCATCCTTCGATGCTTTCGCGATTCTTCCGCCGGCGCCCGCAGCTCGAGTTCCCCCAGTTCGACCCTGACCCCGCTCTCAACGACCTTCAGCTGCGCCAGGCCCGAGACGGCGCGCTGGCCGGCGACTGGCAGGCGGCTGCCCGCGCGATCGAGGATGCGGGAACGAACGGTGAGCTGCGGTGCCGGCGGATCTCCGTGCTCAGCGAGGCCGCCGTGAAAGAGGACGCCTGGTTGTACAAGTGGCTGGCGGAGCACCCCCACGACGCGGCCGCGGTGACGATCCAGGCCGCCATGCTGTCGGAGCGGGCCGGAAACGAGCGAGGTGGCGCCTCCGCGGCCCAGACCAGCGATGCGCAGTTCCGCGCATTCGCGGACCTGTCCGCGGCGGCGGCCGAGGTGAGCCGGCGCGCCATGTCGCTGGCCGGGCCGTCCGACCCGGCGCCCTGGGTCGAGTTCATGGGCACGATGTTCGGCGACCGGCAGGCTCGGAGGTCATTCGCCGCGACGTACGAGGAAGGCCGGCGGCGGGATCCGTACAACTTCGAACTGCACCTGACCGCGGTAGGACTGCTCTGCCAGAAGTGGGGTGGTTCCCACGAGCGGATGTTCGATGCCGCGCGAGGCGCGGCGGCGGCCGCGCCGCCCGGCGCCAACGCGGTGATGTTGCCGTTCCTCGCCCATTTCGAGTACGCCCTGCGCGAGTTCGGCTGGGATCAGTGGGACCGGGAGACTCTGATCGCCCGTCACCAGTACCTGGAACGGCCCGACGTGCGCCAGGAGCTGGACTCCTGGGCGGCGAAGTGGCGCGCCGGGCAGCACACCGTGGGACGGGAGATGACCTGCCGGCACTGGCTGGCCCTGTACTACACGGCGACCGGGCGTCACCGCGAGGCCAAGGTCGTCTTCGATGAGATCGGCGTCTACCTCGGCTCGCCCACGGCGTGGGGCTACTTCTACGGCGTCAGCGCGCGTGGTTTCGTGGCGGGCTGGAAGGTGGCCAACGACGCCGGCTGAACCGGACTGCCGGCCCCGCGCCTCAGCGAGACGCCTCAGCGAGACGCCTCAGCGAGACGCCTCAGCGAGACGCTTCAGGAGACGCCGAACTCGTCCTTCATGACCTTCGCGAGCGGCGAATCGGGCCGCTTACGCGGTACACCGTCGACAGTGACGTCGACAGCCTCGTCGAAGAACGCGACCAGCCCGGCCAGTGGCGACGCGTCCGGCAGCGGCTCGAGGTAGGTCCAGGCCAGATTCTCCCCCACCGCGAACGACAGGTACGTGGCGCGGCCCTTGTACGGGCAGGCCGTCACCATGTCGCTGGGCAGAACCTCCGCCTTGACGTCCTCGCGCGGCAGGTAGAACCGTGGGTACAGCTTCGTCTCGAACACGACTGTCGGGGTGTGCGACTCGGCGAGCAGCACCCCGTCCCGCTCGACGCGCACGTGCCGGCTGCTGCGCCGGGCGTCGACGCGGGAGAACGGATCGCGCGGGTGCGAAAACACCGGCTCGTCCTCTTCCGTCCAGTCGAACGCGGCGAAGTCGAACACGACGTGACCGGCAAGGTCGGGGTCGTCCGGCCGGAACGCGGCGCGCTCGCGGACATCGTCCCCGAGA
The DNA here is from genome assembly GCF_040638955.1 of Actinoplanes sp. NPDC024001. NCBI lineage: Bacteria > Bacillati > Actinomycetota > Actinomycetes > Micromonosporales > Micromonosporaceae > Actinoplanes > Actinoplanes sp. NPDC024001. The sequence continues at coordinate 3,140 of NZ_JBEZZB010000035.1, read as the reverse complement.
CGGACGTCGAACGACTGCCCGGGCGTGGAGTGCACGGCGAACGGGATGCCGGGATGCAGCACCGGTGCGTGGCTGTCCGCGGCCGGCTCCACCGGGACGAGTTCGGCCCGGACGTCGTTGTCCGGCACCGCGTATGTCGGCACGATGCGGCGCGGTTCCCACACCAGGAGCGCGGCACGGCTGTCGACGACGGTCCGGCCGCCGAGCCCGGCGCGGATCCACTTGTCCGTCGGCTCGTGCCGCAGCACGCCGAACAGCCTCATCATCTCGTCACCGACGTTCAGACTCATGCCGGCAAGTCTTGCCGCTGCAGCCGCGCCCGGGCGCGTTTCATCAGATTGTCGACTTCCCCTGCGCCGGACCGGGTTCGGCGGCCGGCTCGGCTGGCCGGGGGTATCCCGCACTGCCATCATCGAGGGATGCATGTCGGACCGGTCGTCGCTGTCACCGAGCTCGCCCGCGCCCGCGCCTTCTACGAGGGGGCGCTCGGCCTTCAGGGCCGCGAGACCCCAGGCGGCTGGGTGGTCGAGGCGGACGGCGGGACACTGATCTATCTCCTCCCCGACGTCGCGGACGCCGGTGGCGCCAGTTGGCCGGTCGCCAGTTTCCGGGTGGACGACGTGCATGCGACGGTCCGCCGGTTCCGTGCGGCGGGCGTGCCGTTCCTCGGACCGGACGATCTGCCGTTCGCCCTGGACGCGGACGGCGTCTCCGTCGACACCACGGGCCTGCAGGTGGCGTGGTTGAAAGATCCTGACGGCAACGTTCTGACGGTCTTCCAGGTGGATTAGCCGTCATGACCCGGGAGGCGGCGGATACCCGAACGGCGCTCTGACCGCAGCGGCCGCCGCTGGACGGTGCGGGTCGCCGCCGACCGGTCCCGGGCTGTCGTCACCGCCACACCCTGACGGGCCCGAACCGGTCTCTAGACCCTGCGGTTCGAGGGCACCAGCTGGTGCGGCTCGGTGTCGGCGTCCTCCAGGCCGAAGCTGATGATCTGCCGCGGATGGATGCGAATCACCGGAGTGTCGCCGAACGGCGAGTCAGCCGGATGCTCGATGGCCTCGGCGGTGCCGCGTACCTCCAGGCACCGCACCCGCCACGGGTTCGTCGACGGCAGGTCGTCCACGACGAAGGCGACCTGGCCGGTCGCGGCCACGTTGCGGTACTTGCGGCTGGCCGTCATGCGATAGCCGGACACGTCGATGGTGCCGTTGGCCGCGTTGTACCGGTAGCCGACCGGGCTGTTCTGCAGGGTCCCGTCCGGGCGCAGGGTGGCGAGGCGGCCCAGATGCTGCCCGGCCAGGTACTCGATCTCGATCTCGGTGAACGCCATGCGCCCACCCTGCAACCTCAACATTGGTTGAAGTCAAGCACCGCGTAGCCTGCACCCCATGCCTCGTGATCAACCTACGCCGGCGGTGCTGCGCGCGTTCGGCGCCGAGGCGCCGGCGCGGCCGCTCGACGGCGGGCAGGGCACCTCGTGGGCTGCCGGTGACCTGGTGCTCAAGCCGGACGAGGGCCCGGTGCACGCCTGGCTGGCCGCCGTGTTCCCGCGGATCGTCCAGGACGGCTTCCGTCTGGCGGCGCCGGTACGCACACGCGACGGCCACCTCGTCCACGACGGGTGGACCGCGACCCGGTGGGTCGAGGGCGGCGGCGCCGGCACGTGGCGAGAGATCATCGACGCCGGGCGCGCGTTCCACCGGGCGGTCGCCCACCTGCCCCGGCCAGGGTTCCTGGACGGGCGGCAGGACCGGTGGGCGCTCGCCGACCGGGTGGCCTGGGGCGAGCGCGACACCCGGTTTCACCCCGTATTCGCCCCACTGGTGCCACGGCTGCGCGCCGCGCTCCGGCCGCTCGGCCCGGCCCAGCTCGTGCACGGGGACCTGGGCGGCAACGTGCTGTTCGCGGCCGGCCTGCCGCCGGCGGTGATCGACGTGTCGCCGTACTGGCGGGCGCCCGCGTACGCCGAAGGGGTGGTGATCGCCGACGCCCTCAGCTGGCGCGACGCGCCGGCGTCGCTGTGGCAGCAGCTCAGGGTCCCGGCCGCGGCGGTGGCCCGGGCGCTGCTGTTCCGGATGGCCACCACCAACGAGCTGGCGGAGGCGGACTTCGACGACGAGGCCCGCCGCTACGACCGCGCTATGCGGGCCATTCGGTGCTGAGGACGGCGTACAGGTCGGAGTCGCGCCAGCCGTCGGCGATCAGCGCGGTCTCGCGCATCCGCCCCTCGTAGCTCAGACCCAGTTTCCGCAGCACCCGCGCGGAGGCCACGTTGCGCGGATCGCAGGTGGCGAAGACCCGGTGCCGCCCGTGCTCGCCGAACGCCAGGTCGATCAGCAGGCGAGCGCCCGCGGTGGCGTGGCCGCGGCCCCACCGGTCCGGGTGGATGCCGTAGCCGATCTCGGCCTGGTGCGGCCCGCGCAGGTTGAGCTCACCGATTCCCACCACTGTGGTGCCGGCCAGGAACAGATACACGTACCGGGTGCGGGGCTGCCGCCGCCCGTCGGCGACCGCTTCCTCGACGAACGCGCGGGTCTGCTCGGCGGTCGCCGGCCCCCACGCCTGATAGCGGCTGGCCTCCGGGAGCCGGGCCCACTCGTGCACCACCGGCCAGTCCGCCACGGTGAGCGGCCGCAAAGTCACCTCAGCGTCGGTCATGACCCCGATCGTTGCGGATGCCGCCCGGCGGGCAATAGGAAGGGCATGACAGTCGCGCATCGCCGCATCGACGTGGACGGGATCGACACCTTCTACCGGGAGGCCGGGCCGCCCGGCGCGCCGGTTCTGCGGCTGCCGCACGGCTATCCGTCGTCGTCGTTCCAGTTCCGCAACCTGATGCCCGCGCTGGCCGACCGCTGGCGCACGATCGCACCCGACTTCCCCGGCTTCGGCTACCGGGATGCGGGCCAGTGCTCCGGCCTTCAGGCCGGGGGTGAAGGCCCGTGCTGGGAGGGCCGTCAAGGCCCGAGCAGTGCCCTAACCTCGCGCCTGCTCGCTCTGCTCGGCCACGGGGACCGGCACGATCGCGGCGATCCGGCCGCCGTGATTGGTCACGTAGATGATCCGACCGCGCACGGTGACGTTGTTGAGGGTGGCGGCGAGCGCCAGCCTCAGTTCGCGGACGCTGATCTCGT